>JAJFFI010000482.1 GCA_021776755.1 Alphaproteobacteria bacterium
ATCGGCCAGGCCGGCGACGCCGCGATCTTCTTTGGACTTTCGGGCACCGGCAAGACGACGCTGTCGGCCGACGGCACCCGTACGCTGATCGGCGACGACGAGCACGGCTGGTCCGAGAACGGCGTCTTCAATTTTGAAGGCGGCTGTTACGCCAAGGTCATCAAGCTCTCGCCCGAGGCCGAGCCCGAGATCCAAGCGACGACCGGACGCTACGGCACAATCCTCGAGAATGTGGTGGTCGACCCGGTGACCCGCGCGCTCGATCTCGACGACAACCGCTACACCGAGAACACGCGCGCGTCCTACCCGATCGAATACATCCCGGATGTCAGCCCCACCGGCGCGGGCGGGCACCCGGTCAACATCGTCATGCTGACCGCGGACGCCTTCGGCGTCCTGCCGCCGATCTCGCGGCTCTCGGCCGAGCAAGCCATGTATCACTTCCTCTCGGGCTACACCGCGCGCGTGGCGGGCACAGAGCGGGGCGTTACTGAGCCGCAAGCGACGTTCTCGACGTGCTTCGGCGCGCCGTTCATGCCGCGGCATCCGTCGGTCTACGCCCGCCTCCTCGGCGAAAAGATCGAGAAGCACGGCGCCAAGTGCTGGCTCGTGAACACTGGCTGGTCCGGCGGCGCCTATGGCACCGGTGAGCGCATGAAGATCGCGCACACCCGCTCGATGGTCCGCGCCGCCCTCGACGGCCGCCTCGCCGAGGTCTCGACCACCGCGCACCCGGACTTCGGCCTCCACATGCCCGAGGCCTGCCCGGATGTGCCGGCCAACGTGCTGAACCCGAAAAACACCTGGCAGGACAAGGGCGCCTACGACACCACCGCCCGCGACCTCACCCAGCGCTTCGAGGCGAACTTCAAGCAGTTCGAACAATACGTCGGCGACGACGTCAAAGCCGCCGGCATCCACGCCGCGGCGTAAAAAGGTACCTGGTACCTTTTTTTGGCCATCATCCACGACCCTCCGTTTGCCTGGGACAAGGCGCGGGGACCGTCCTGCCATCTGATCTCGACCCTGCCCGGGGAGGACGGCACGGCGGAGCTGCTGGCCTTCGGGCAAAGCATCGGCATTCCCGATATCGCGATCCAGTACGAGGGCACCCACCGGGAGCATTTCGACCTCTTCGGCCACCGCATCACGGACGCCGGGGCGGCCGGGGCCGGGAAGGTCAGCTACGGCGATCTCGCCCGCGCCATCCGCGCCAAGCGCGAGGCGGTGGAGGCTGGGGAGTAGCGGCCAGAAAACTCACCCGTCATTTCGACCAAGCGAAGCGCGCGGAGAAATCTTCGTGTAGCTGGAGCAAGATTTCTCCACTGCGCGATGCTGCGCATCGCTCCGGTCGAAATGACGGTCGAGTATTGTCGCCGGACCCGCATCGCGGCGCGGATTGGCCCTTCCGTCCGCCTGCCACGCTTGGCATTCTCCGCCCATGAGTGATGCGCACAAGAACGCCCTCGGCCAGCCCATCGGCTTCCCGGTGCCGGACTGGACACCCCGCCCGCGCCCGCCGCGCACGGCGATGGAAGGGCGCTATTGCCGGCTCGAGCCCGCCGATCCTGCGCGCCACGCCACAGATCTCCACGCCGCCAACATGGAAGACACCGGGCACCGCATCTGGACCTATCTGCCCTATGGCCCGTTCGAAAGCGAAACGTATTACCGCGCCTGGATGGAGAAAACCTGCCTCCGCGACGACCCGTTGTTTCACACCGTCATCGCGCTCCCTGCCCAGGACGGTGACGAGCGCCCGGTCGGGATCGCGAGTTATCTCCGCATCGACCCAAACGCGGGCTCGATCGAGGTCGGGCACATCAACTACGCCCCCGCCCTGCAGAAGACCCGCGCCGCCACCGAGGCGATGTTCCTGATGATGAAGCGCGCCTTCGACGAACTCGGGTACCGGCGCTATGAATGGAAGTGCGATGCCCTCAACGCGCCCTCTTGCGCCGCCGCGGTGCGGCTCGGGCTGACCTGGGAAGGCATCTTCCGCCAGGCGACCGTCTACAAGAATCGCAACCGCGACACCGCGTGGTACGCGGCCACCGACGCGGACTGGCCCGCGCTCAAAGCCGCATTTGAAACCTGGCTCGACCCCGCAAACTTCGATGCGGACGGCCGGCAGAAACGGCGGCTTTCGGAACTGACGGCGGCGGCGCTGAAGAGTTAGCCCCTGCGCCCAAAAAATCACCGTCATTTCGACCGCAGAGAGAACTCAGCAATACGGCAGATCGACCTGCAACAGCGTCTCGAAGGCGGGGCCGACGACATCGCGCCAGGCGACGAACAGGCCGAGGACAATCGGGCCGCGCCAAACGAGGCCAGCCACCGCGCCCAGCGCCAGGCCGGCCAGCAGATACTGCGCAACGCCTGATCCCGTCTTCTTCATGCCCGCAGCATACGCCCTGTATCGAGCCGCGGAAACGCCAACACCCGGGCTCTCAACGCATATTGATGTTGACTCCGTTTTCATATTGGGAATTTATACCAAGACGTTCGCGGCCAACCTGCCCACGAGAAAAGGAACATATCATGAAAATAATCCGACACCGGCTCCAGTCCGGCAACGCGGCCATTGCCTGGCACGACAGCCCGAACCGCGGCGGCCCACTCGCCGCCGACATGCTGGTCCTGCACTACACCGCCGGGCCGTCGCTCGACGCCGCAGTCGCGACGCTGACCGATCCCGCGAGCCGTGCCTCGGCCCATCTGGTGATCGGCCGCGACGGGGCACTGGCGCAACTCGTGCCATTCAACCGGGTTGCCTGGCATGCCGGGCGCTCGCGCTGGCCCGGCCCCGACGGAAAAATGCGCGCCGGGCTGAACCGCACGAGCATCGGCATCGAGCTCGACAATGCGGGCCGTCTCACCAGACAGAACGGCCGCTGGCGATCATGGTACAGCGCGCCGGTCGAGCCCGCGCATGTGATCGAGACGACCCACAAGAACGAGAGCACGCCGGCCGGCTGGCACGACTATCCCGCGGTCCAGCTCGAGGCGGCCATTGCCGCGGCCCGCGTCCTCTGCGCCCGCTACGCCATCCGGGAGATCGTCGGCCATGACGACATCGCGCCCGGCCGCAAGTCGGACCCGGGACCGGCCTTCCCGATGGAGAGCTTCCGCGCGCGCGTGCTGGGCCGGGCCGAGGACGCCCCCGAGGTCTACGAGACCGTCGCCCCGCTCAACATTCGCACCGGACCCGGCGCCGGGCAGGCCAAACTCGCCGGCAGTCCGCTGGCACCGGCGACAGCCGTCGAGGTGCTGGAGAGCCGCGGCAACTGGCGGCTGGTCGATGTGCTGGATGCGGCGATGGCCGACCTGCAGGGCTGGGTGCACGGCCGGTATCTGCGGCCGGCGCACACGGAAACGGCCGGCTAGTCGTCGCCGCCGCTGTCGGTCTCGCCGGCGCGAGGGCCTTCGCGGCGCTTGCGCCCGGCCGAGGGGCGTTCGCTCTCGTCGGCGTCCGGTTCCGCCTTTCGGGACCCGCCGGGCCTGCCGAGCAGACGCTCTAGCCGGTCGAGGTCCTTGATGTGCATGTCCTGCTGCGGGAACGGGATCGAGATTTCCTCTTCCGCGAAGATGCGGTTGATCGAAAAGCGCAGATCGCTCGCGGTGGACACCTTTTCGAACGCGCGGCCCACATAGCAGCGCAATTCGAAGTCGAGCGAGCTTGCCCCGAAGTCGAGGAACACGACGAACGGCTCGGGCCAGTCGAGCACACCTTCGTGCTCGGCGGCGCAGCGCAGCAGCAATTCGTGCACCATATCGGTATCGGAGCCGTAGGCGACGCCGACCCGGACCTCGACCCGAACCCGGGAGTCGACGTGCGTCCAGTTCGTGACCGAGTTCGAAATCAGCTCCGAGTTCGGCACGATCACCGAGGCGAGCTGGAAGGTCTCGATCTCCGTCGACCGGACATTGATCTTCTTGACGATGCCCTCGTTGGTGCCTGCGATCACCCAGTCGCCGACCTTGATGGGCCGGCCTATCAGCAAGATAATTCCGGAAACGAAATTATTGACGATGTTCTGCAACCCGAAACCGATGCCGACCGAGAGCGCGCCCGCGATGATTGCGAGGTTCGAGAGGTCGAAACCGGCCGCGGTGATCGCGAACAGCGCCGCCGCGGTGATGCCGAGATAGCCGACGCCGGCCTTGATCGCGGTCCGCACGCCGATGTCGAGCCGGGTGTTGGGCCAGACCTGCTTCTCGAGGAACCGCTGGAAAACGCGCACCACCAGGAACAGCACGATGAACACGCCAAGCGCCAAAAGGATATCGCGGGGCGAAATCTTCTGGCCGCCGATGGCAAAACCGCTCATCGCCTGGCTGAAGCTGTCGGACATTTCACGCCAGTCGAGCCCCAGCAACAACAGCAGCAGCAAACCCGCGCATCCAAAGAGGATCAGGTCGAACACCAGGATCAGCCAGAAGCGCAGCATGCCCGCGCCCTGCTCGCCGACGCCGAGCGCCGCCCGGGTCCGCGTGCCGAAGCCCTTCTCGGCGTCGAGCAGCACATCGGTCATGTCGCGCACGAATTCCCGGATCAGCAGATAGATCCCGATGAGTGCAGAGATCAGTACCAGCCGGGTCGCCAGGAATCGCGACAACTCGTGGTAACCCATGAGACCCGCAACCGGCACCGCGATCGCGACCGCGCCGACCAACGCACGGACCCACCAGTACCGGTGCACATGAAAACCCTTGTGCGCCTCGACCTGTTTCCTCGCGCCCGCTCCCGCCGGAACCTCGCCGGGAACGGGCTTCGGCCGGCTGCCTTCGGCAGCAACGCCGTGCGCCGTCTCGTCGTGCGCGCTGTACCAGAGGCGCGGGTCGAGCAGCGACAGCACAACGACCGACATCGCGGTCCGGAACAGGAACCCGATTGTCGCGAACAGTTCGGGCGAGGGATCGAGCGTGCGGCCCGGCCACACCAGAAATGTCTGCACCGCGAGAAGCCCTGCCAGAATGGCGATGCGCCGGTTGAGCAGCCGTGCCGCACGGTCGCCGAAGTCCTTGATGCGCCAATCGGGTGTCCGCGGCGCAAGGGCTGACCGGGTCAGGCCGGTGATCAGAAAATAGATCGAGACCGCGACCGCAAGTCCCTGCAGTACTTCGCCGAAACTGCCGATCAGCAGGCCCAGCGCGTCGAGCACCACATAGCTCGACCAGACCAGCACCACCGGCAGCATGCCGCGTGCGAAACCCTCGACGCCGGCGGCGACGAAACGGTGCGGAAAATCAGGTTCGGATATCCGTTCGTCGCGCCCGAACCGGCGCAGCAGCCAGCGCTTGAACAGGATGCCCAGGATTACCGCCGCCAGCACCGCGAGCAATCCCATGATCGCCCGTGGCGATCCCTTGAGTTCGCCGACCGCGCCCGAGCGCCACCAGTCGGCCGGCGCGGTCGCGATTTTCGTGAGCCAGCCGCCAAACTCCGGAACTGCTTTTTTCCAGGTGCCGGCCGAGAAGATCGGCGGCCCGATCTTGCTCAGGTTGTCGGCGATCCCCGCCCGGCGCGCGCCGGCAAGCTGGGCGATGAGACCCTCGGCCCGGGTGGCGATCAACTCGGCCTGCTTGATGCGGCCTTCGGCTTCGGCCAGCTGCGCCTCGATCTCCGCACGGCGCTTGGCGACCTCCTCGGACTCCGAAGGCTCGCCTTCCTTGGGCTTCGGACCCAGGGTGTCGAGCAACTGCTTGATCTCTGCGGCCCGCGCTTCTGCTTCGGTCTTGGTCGCCCGGGCACCGTCGCGCGCCGTCTCGGCCCGGGTCCGGAGCCGCACGATCTGGTCGGCCTCGAGGTTGTTGGACTTGATATCGGTCTCGATCTCCGCGAGCGAGGCCTCCCATTGCGCCAGCGACTGTTTGAAATCGGCGCCATCGGGGCCACCACCCTGGGCCTGGGCCTGTCCGGTGCCCTG
>JAJFFI010000483.1 GCA_021776755.1 Alphaproteobacteria bacterium
GGAGCATCGTCAGAATGTCCGGGCCCCAGCCCACCAGCCAGACAATAATAAGAATGCCGAGAATGATGCGGTAGACGACAAAGATCGGGAAGGACGCGCGCTTCAGCCAGGCCCTCATCAGGATGATCGCGACCAGCGCAAAGAGGAACGAGAGCCCGCCCGCGATCAGCGCGTCCATGCCGACCTGGGCGTTGCCCTGTTCGTAGAGGTCCTTGGCGGGCAGGGCGGCCGACGCCAGGATCGCCGGGATCGACAGCAGCATCGAGAACCGTGCGCTGTCGGCGCGTTCATAGCCCATCAGGCGGGCGGCCGTCATGGTGATGCCCGAGCGGCTGGTGCCCGGAATGAAGGCGAGCACCTGGAAGAGGCCGATCACGAGGGCGGAGACGACGCCGATGTGCTCCATCCGGTTCACGGTCAGGAACGTCTTGTCGACAATGTAGAGCAGAATGCCGAAGCCGATCGAGGCCCAGGCGATGATCCAGGGCGTGCGGATGTAGAGCTCGTATTCGACCTTGAAGAATTCGTGGATCGCAAGGCCTGCCAGCACCAGCGGCAGCGTCGCGAGGATCATCAGGCCGAGCAGCTGCAGGCCCCGGGTGACCTGCAGGCGAAAGATGGCGCCGAGGCCGCTGAGGATCGAGAGGATGTCCCGCCAGAGATAGATCACGACCGCGCCCAGCGAGCCGACATGGACCGCGATGTCCATGACCAGGCCGGATTCGGGCGCGCGGCCCATCATCTCGCCGGCGAGAATGAGATGTGCCGACGACGACACCGGCAGAAATTCCGTAATGCCCTGGACCGCCGCCAGGATCACCAGATGCCAGATCGGCATGAACGTCCCCCTCACTTACTGCTGCGCTTGGCGCAGGTACTGCTGCGCTTGGCGCGGGCCGCCTCTATTGACGCCGGGTTATACCACCTCGCCCGCGTTGTCGGCTATTTTGATCTTCGCCCGGCTGGCCCTGACGTCCCGGTCTGCAACGCAGGTCCGCACAACCACATATTCGGGCTAAATAGTACCGTTTTGGTACTATTGAAAGTTGAGCTATCAGTTTCTCCTGGAATCGCGCCGGTCTGACCAGCCTAACGAAAATAATTAGTCAACATATGTTACCTATTCTGCGGTTTTTCCTCGCGCTTTTGCTCTTCGGAGGCTATACTCCAGCGTTCAAGACCAGCCGGCGGGGGACGCACCGCTCGGCCTGTCGCGGAAACCGCCCGAAATCGGGGGATTCGCGGACAAGGCCGGCAGACGCGGCCGGAAAAGCGAAGAACAATAAAATAAGAGGAGAGGCGGCCGGCATGGCTTCGAAAATGCTGACCTTCGTCGACACGGCGCGCCGGAT
Organism: Alphaproteobacteria bacterium; assembly: GCA_021776755.1. GTDB lineage: Bacteria > Pseudomonadota > Alphaproteobacteria > JAJFFI01 > JAJFFI01 > JAJFFI01. The sequence goes on from JAJFFI010000483.1 coordinate 1,353, forward strand.
GCCCGACAAGCGGGATGTTGGCGAGCGCCGTGAGGATTTCGGCGAGATCTACCAGGAATACACGCAGGAGGGCGCAGCCGAGCAGGCCGGACGCTGCTCGCAATGCGGGATTCCCTATTGCCAGGTGCATTGCCCGGTTCAGAACAACATCCCCGACTGGCTGATGCTGACCGCCGAAGGCCGCCTCGAGGAAGCCTACGAGGTCAGCCAGGCGACCAACAATTTCCCCGAGATTTGCGGCCGTATCTGCCCCCAGGACCGGCTCTGCGAAGGCAACTGCGTGATCGAGCAGTCGGCCCACGGCAACGTCACCATCGGATCGATCGAGAAATACATCACGGACACCGCCTGGGAAAAAGGCTGGGTGAAGCCGCGCCTGCCGCAAAGCGACCGCGGGCAGTCCGTGGGCGTGATCGGCGGCGGGCCCGGCGGACTGGCGGCGGCCGAGCAACTCCGTGCCAAGGGCTACGAGGTGACGGTCTACGACCGCTACGACCGCATGGGCGGCCTGATGATCTACGGCATCCCGAATTTCAAGCTCGAGAAGGACGTCGTCGAGCGCCGCACCCGGCTGATCGCGGACGCGGGCGTCAGTTATGTCGAAAACTGCGAGATCGGCCGCGACGTCACGATGGCCGAATTGCGCGAGCGGCACGACGCGGTGCTGATCGCGACCGGAGTCTACCAGGCGCGCGACATCAAGGTGCCGGGCGCCGGACTCGGCAACGTGTTCCCGGCGATGACGTATCTGACCGCCTCGAACCGCAAGGGCCTCGGCGACGAAGTGCCGGATTTCGACGACGGCACGCTGGACGCCGACGGCAAGAATGTCGTCGTCATCGGCGGCGGCGACACTGCAATGGACTGCGTCCGCACCGCCGTGCGTCAGGGCGCCAAATCGGTGAAATGCCTCTATCGGCGCGACCGGGAAAACATGCCGGGCTCGATGCGCGAGGTGCGGAACGCCGAGGAGGAGGACGTCGAGTTCGTCTGGCTCTCCCAGCCCGAAGCGTTTCTCGGCGACGATGTGGTGACCGCCGTGCGCGCCCACCGCATGCGGCTCGGCCTGCCCGACAGCTCCGGGCGGCAGGCGCCGGAGAAGATCGAGAAAAGCTCGTTCACGCTCGACGCCGACATCGTGCTGAAGGCGCTCGGCTTCGATCCGGAGGATCTCCCGACGCTGTTCGGCGAGCCCGACCTGCCGGTCACAAAATGGGGCACCGTGCGGATCGACTACCGCACCATGATGACGGCGCTCGACGGCGTGTTCGCTGCCGGCGACATCGTGCGCGGCGCGTCGCTGGTGGTCTGGGCAATCCGCGACGGACGGGACGCCGCCGAGCAGATCGACACCTGGCTCCGCGTGAAGGCCGAGAACGAAAACGCCGCCGCGGGAGAGATGGTGGCGGCCGAATGAGAGCGATCCGATGAGCAAGACAACCGGCAAATGCCTGTGCGGCGCGGTGACGTTCAGCATCGCCGAGACGATCGACAAGGTCTCGGTGTGTCACTGCGAGATGTGCCGGCGCTGGAACAGCGGGCCCATGATGGCAGTGCACCCGCATGGCGGCATCGACATCGGGCGCGGCGAGGCGCTGCGCTGGTACCGGAGTTCGGACTGGGCCGAGCGCGGGTTCTGCGGCACCTGCGGCACGTCGCTGTTCTGGCGGCTCGCGGACGGCCCTTCCGATCAAGCAGGGGGCGGCATGACGGCGAGTGCCGGCGCGATTGACGGGCTCGAGGACGCGGCACTCGAGCGGCACATTTTCGTCGACGAGAAGCCGCGCTACTACGACTTCAAGGACGACGCGCCGCAGCTGACAGCGGCGGAAACCATCGCGCTTTTCACCGGCGACGGTGACGGCGGCGGAGAAAACACATGAACGATTTCATCAACGGCTGGCTGAAAAACGCCGCCCATCTGCAGGCGAACGGCCTCTATGACCCGTCGGACGAGCATGGCTCCTGCGGTGTCGGCCTGATCGCCGCGATCGACGGCAAACCGCGCCGCGCGGTGGTGGATGCCGGCATCAATGCGCTGAAGGCGCTCTGGCACCGGGGTGCGGTGGACGCCGACGGCAAGACCGGCGACGGCGCGGGCATCCATGTGCAGATCCCGCAGGAATTCTTCAAGGAGCATGTCCGGCGCACCGGCCACGAGGTGCTGGAGTCGCGGCTCGGCGTCGGCATGGTGTTTTTGCCGCGCACCGACTTTGCCGCCCAGGAGCGCTGCCGCACCATCGTCGAAGCCGAGATCCTGCGCTTCGGATATTACATCTATGGCTGGCGGCAGGTGCCGACCGACGTCACCGTGATCGGCGAGAAGGCCAACGCGACCCGCCCCGAGATCGAGCAGATCATGATCTCGAACACAAAGGGCGTGGAGGAGACCGCGTTCGAACTCGACCTCTACATCATCCGCCGCCGCATCGAGAAAGCGGTGCTGGCCGAGCACATCACGGATTTCTACATCTGCTCGCTGTCGTGCCGCTCGGTGATCTACAAGGGCATGTTCCTCGCCGAGCAGCTCACTGCGTTCTATCCCGACCTGCTGGACGACCGGTTCATTTCGAATGTCGCGATCTACCACCAGCGCTATTCGACCAACACCTTCCCGACATGGCGCCTCGCCCAGCCCTTCCGGGTGCTGGCGCACAACGGCGAGATCAACACGCTGCGCGGCAACGTCAACTGGATGAAAAGCCACGAGGCGCGCCTCGGCAGCGATCTCCTGGGCGATCACCTCGACGACGTGCGCCCGGTGGTGCAGGCGGGCAGTTCCGACTCGGCAGCCCTCGACGCGGTGTTCGAGCTGTTGCTGCGCGCCGGCCGCGACCTGCCGATGGCCAAGGCGATGATGATCCCCGAGGCCTGGACCTACAAGGAAGCGGTGCCGGAGAACCACAAGGAGCTTTACGCGTACTCAAACGCGGTGATGGAGCCGTGGGACGGGCCGGCGGCGATCTGCGGCTTCGGCGGGCGTTGGGCGCTCGCGGGCCTCGACCGGAATGGCCTCCGCCCGCTGCGCTACACCATCACCCGGAACGGCCTTCTGGTGGTTGGCTCCGAAACCGGCATGGTGCGGATCGACGAGCAGAACGTAATCGAGAAGGGCCGCATCGGGCCCGGCCAGATGATGGCCGTCGATCTGGTGGAAGGCCGCCTGTTCCACGACCTCGAACTCAAGGACATGCTCGCCGCGCGTCAGCCCTACGGCAACTGGGCAACGCGCATCACCGAGCTCGACAAGCTGGTCAGCGAGAAAGCCGGCGAAGCCGACATGGCGACCTTCGGCAAGGAAGAACTCCGCCGCCGCCAGCACGCCTTCGGCTGGACGATGGAAGAGATCGAACTGCTGCTGCACCCGATGGCCGCCGACGGCAAGGAAGCCACAGGCTCGATGGGCGACGACACGCCGGTGGCAGTGTTGTCAGACCATTATCGCGGCCTGCACCACTTCTTCCGCCAGAATTTCAGCCAGGTTACCAACCCGCCGATCGATTCGCTGCGCGAACGCCAGGTGATGAGTCTGAAGACCCGGCTCGGCAACCTCGGCAATATCCTCGACGAGGATGCCAGCCAGTGCGATCTGCTGCAGCTTGAGAGCCCGGTGCTGTCGAACGGCGAGTTCATCGCCATGCGCGACTACATGGGCGACACCGCGGTTGAGATCGACTGCACTTTCGAACCCGCCGGGCCGGGCGCACTCCGCGAGGCCATCGACCGCATCCGGCGCGAGGCCGAGGACGGCGTGCGCGAAGGTTGCGTCCACGTGATCCTGACCGATCGGAACGCCAGCGCCGAACGCGCACCGATGCCAATGATCCTCGCGACCGGCGCCGTGCACAGCCATCTGGTAAGCGAACAGCTCCGCACCTT
>JAJFFI010000484.1 GCA_021776755.1 Alphaproteobacteria bacterium
GAGCAGCTTTTCGAGATCGGCAAGAAGGACAGCAACAACAACGTGTTGAAAGGCGATGTGACGATCCTGGATGTCCGGGACAGCTACATCGACAGCCGCGACATTGCGGTTTCGGCGATCGGCGTGAAGGATCTGGTCGTGGTGGCGAACGACGACATGATCCTGGTGGCCGACCGCGCCGAGAGCCAGCGGGTCAAGGAACTGGTCGAGCGCATGGTCGCCGCGGGCCGCGAGGAAGTCGACGTCCACTCGAAGGTCTACCGGCCCTGGGGAACGTACAAGGTCCTGAACGAGGGACCGCGCTTCAAGTGCAAGGAGATCGAGGTCTATCCCGGCGCCCGGCTGTCGGCGCAGATGCACCATCATCGCGCCGAGCACTGGATCGTCGTCTCCGGCACCGCGCGGGTGGAGCGGGGCAAGGACGACGGCTTCACGCTCGGCGAGAACGAATCGACCTACATCCCGATCGGTTGCCGCCACCGGCTAGAGAACCCCGGCAACATTCCACTGATCCTGATCGAGGTGCAGACCGGCAGCTATCTTGGCGAAGACGACATCGTCCGCTTCGACGACGACTATGCCCGCCGCGAGTAGCGACCTTCGGACCCTGAGCCCTTGCGATCCATATAAAAAACGGCCCGCCAAATGCGGCGGGCCGATAGTGGGGGGGAGGTTCGAATTTGCCAATGTCCTCCGCCAATGACCGTACGGCGGAAAAGGTTAACAAAAGGTTAACGCGCTCCAACGGTCGTCAAACCATCGGAGCGCCCTATTTTACGCGCTATTTTAAGTGCCTGAAATTACTCTGATTACAGAGCGACAAACCCTGAAATCAGTGCGGCCCCGGCAGCGATCGCGGAAAACCCGAGAAGCAGGGTCGTTGCGAAAGCGGCGGCGCCCAGAGCTACATGCTTGATGCGGGTCATGGCTATTTGCCTCACCTGTTGCGCGGAATTGCGTATGCCTCGAGGGTGAAACTACGCGGAAACCTGCCCTGGGGAAGTGACCTGCGTCACTCCGAAACCATCATACCCGCCGCATATTTCGCCACAGAAATTTCCGATAACGGTTGATGCATAATCTCGCACGTCGCAGGATGCGGACGCCGGTTTGGGGCCCCGTAGTACGGGGGACGGGAAAATCACAGAAACGGTTGGGGAATGGTCCAGGAATATCTGAACGCGCTGCCTTCGGGGTATCAGCTCCAGGAATACCGGATGGATCAGGTTCTGGGCGTGGGTGGCTTCGGCATCACCTATCTCGCCTGGGACACGAACCTGAACATGCCGGTGGCGATCAAGGAGTACATGCCGAACGAGTATGCCGTGCGTCAGGGCGAGACCACCGTACGCCCCAAGTCGACCGGCGATGAAGACAGCTATCAGTGGGGCCTCGACCGCTTCCTGCAGGAAGCGCAGACGCTGGCCCGGTTCCGCCATCCGGCCATCGTCCCGGTGCTGCGGTTCTTCGAGGCCCACGGCACCGCCTACTTGGTGATGGAGTACCAGGAGGGCGAAAGCCTGTCCGAGCTCCTCGACCGCAAGAACAAGCTCAGCGAAAGCGAGTTGATGAACATCCTGATGCCGCTTCTGGGCGGGCTCGAGGAAGTTCACAACGCGGGCGTCCTGCACCGCGATATCAAGCCGGGCAACATCTACATCCGCGCCGATGGCACGCCGGTCCTCCTCGACTTCGGTGCTGCGCGCCAGGCGGTGGGGCAGCGCTCGAAGAGCCTGACCGCGATCGTGACCCCGGGCTATGCGCCTTATGAGCAGTACACGACCTCCGGCGATCAGGGTCCGTGGACGGATATCTATGCGCTGGCCTCGGTCTGCTACCGCGCGCTGACCGGCGAACGGCCGCTGGATGCACCCGACCGCATGAAGCGCGACAAGCTGGTGCCGGCGGTGAAAGTGGGCAAGGGCACGTACGGCCCGGCGCTGTTGCAGGCGATCGATGCCGGGCTCGAGGTTGACGAGGAAAACCGCCCCGAAAGTGTCCCTGCGTTCCGCGCAATGCTCGAAGGCAAGGCCCCCGCAGGGGGGGCTGCCACGGTGAAGGCCGGGCCGACACCGAAGATCGCGGAGGGCTACGGCGGGCACACCATCCTCAAGGACAGTCCGAGTGGACCGACGGGCGCGACCCGGGGTGCTACCCAGGCAACGGGCCGCACACCCGGCAAGATCATCGGCTGGGCCATCGGTGGCCTGGTCGCGGTCGTGGCGCTGGCGGCGGGCGGCATCTTTGCGCTGACCGAATTCGGCGGCAACGGCGGCGGCGGCGGTGGCACGACAACGGTGGGCACCGGAGGCTCGACGGGCGCGTCGACCGGCGGCTCAACGGGTTCCGGTTCCACCAGCCAGATCGGCAGCGTCGGCACCGGCGGTGGCGCGACGGGCGGGGGTGGCTCGACGGGTGGCGGCTCGACCGGCGGCGGTTCGACGGGCGGCAACGGCGCGTATCCCGGCTCGAAGGTGAAAGCCGAGTGGTGTGTCGCCAGCACGCGCAATCTCCAGAAGGTTGACCTCGAGACGGGCAGTCCCAACAAGCGCGGCGATTTCTCGGACAAGACCTGCCGGGACGACGGATTTCTTGTCTCCAACATCAAGGAGAATGGCGACAGTCTCGACTGGGAAGTGCCGTTCGTGAAGACGAAGGTGCATTGCTCCTGCGTCCGTCCCGGCACCGCGACGGCGCGGGCGGGCACCGGCGGCGGGTCGACGACGAAAGGGACAACAGGCGGCATCAAGGTGAGCGGCGACAAGGTCAAGCCCGGCTGGTGCGCGCCCGGCACCGAGGCGCTGGTCACATCCAATGTGCAGTCAGGCAGCCAGTGGAAGAAGAAGGACTTCACCGCGGCAGACTGCAAGAACAAGGATTACTTCGTCCGGAACCTCCGGACCGAGGGCAATGACATCCGCTGGTCGGTGCCGTTCACCAAGGCGTCAATCGACTGCAAATGCCGGCAGAACACGAGCGGTTCGGCCAGCACCGGAGGCGGCGGCAGCACGGGCGGATCATCAGGTGGCGGCAGCACCGGGTCGGGCGGGGGTGACGGCGACGCGCTCGGCAACCCCGTGGGCGGCGGCGGTAGCGGCAGCGGCGATGGCAACGCGGGCGGCGGCAGTTCGTCGAGCGGCGGCGGCAAGGTCTATGCCGGCAATTCGATCAAGGCGGACTGGTGCCGGCCCGGGACCCAGCGGCTCGACAAGAAAGACGTCAGCGCCTCGAGCGCCTTCAAGCCCGCGGAGTTCACCGACGGCGACTGCAAGAATCTGAACTACAGCGTGAACGCGATCCGCGAGAGCGGCAACCGGATTCACTGGACGGTGCCGTTCCCGGGCGCAAAGGTCAGCTGTTCCTGCCAGAAACGCTGATCGGTACATCAGGTTTTAAAACCGGTCACCGGAAGGCGTTGCGCCAGGTTTCGCCGGGCGGGCCGCGGAGCACGAGGCGCGTGATCGTGTAGCTGCAGCCGGGTGCCGTGCCGCCCGAGACGGTCTTGCGCCGGCTGCCGGTATCACGGTCGCGCAGCGTCAGGTCGTAGGCGAGTGCTGACCGGCGGCGGAGTGGGAGCACGGTGTAGACGGTCTCGCACCAGGCATGCCGGGCGACCCGACGCTCCTGGCCTCTGAACACCCACCCCTTGGCCAGCGGCCGTCCGGCGAACAGCGTGAAGCGGCACTCGCCATGGATACCGCTCCGCATCTGCCGCGCGATCAGCGCGATGGCGCCGGGGGTGACGGCAAGCTCGCACCGGGTGAGCGGGTTGAGCGGCTCGGCGGTGAAACGCCACCCGGCTTTTTTCGCAACCGCAACGACCTGACCGAGAGGGAGGTTGTGATCCTGCCCGGGCGGCTCGACCAGGATGCTGTCGGCCGCGGCCGGCGAGACCTCGAGCCCGCGCCGCACCTGGAGATACACGGTCCGCCGGGAAGGTCCGTCAGGCCGCAGATAGTGGACGAGCTTCGGCGTGTAGCTCTTCCATGCGGCATCCGCCAACGTGCGGTCCTCGGACGCCCGCATTTGGTCCGGCCCACCGGAGACGGTCGTGACAAGCTCGACCCTCAGGTTGTCGGTTCGTAACGCGCCGCCGTTGATCGAGAACTGCTCGACGCGCGGCGGATGCTCGTCTTCACAGGTCGCCATCGCAAGCGTTGTTGCAAGAGCGATACAAATTGCGGTCGTACCCCAGAGTGTCAGTTTGGTCCCCCCTAAAGATTCATCAGGCCCGCTTGCTGTCGGGCACTTTTGGTGTTTCGGGCGCGGTGCAGCCGGTGTCGCAGCACTGGCCCGGCTGCGACGCGTCGCTGATCGCCGACCCCGCCTTCGTCAGCACGCCCCGGTCGAGCAGTTTCTCGACCAGCTGCACCTTGTCCTGGATCGGATAGTTGCGGAAGATTTCGAGCTTCATCGCCTCGGGTGAGCCGCCCCCGTGCATGCTGATGGTCGAGTACCAGCCGGCCTCTTTCGACGCCGTGAGGTCTTCCACCAGCCGCGCCACCTCGGCGCGCTGTTCGTAGGGAATGTCGGCGCGGCCGCGCAGACTTTCGGCAAGCGTCGCCTCGGCCAGCGGGTTGTGATCTTCCTCGGGCCCGGGCAACGCCACGATCAGGCCGCCCGAAACCTCGTGGGCGAGACGGTGCATGTCGTAAATCTGCTCGGCCATCAGAAGCTTGCCGATGTTCGAATAGACCGGCTCGGGCATCATGTTGCCCGACGGGTCGGACACACCATAGGTCGAGGCGGCGATGCCGCAGGCGTAGAAGCCCTCAACGGTCTTGATGAGCTGGACCATGCGGTCCTTGAGGTGCGGCGTCGTCCCGGGGTTGAGCCCGTTGGCTTCCATCATCAGGGCTGACGCGCCGATCAGCAGATCGCCAAAGCCTGCGCGGGCGGCGATGCAAGTGTGCCGGTGATGGGTCGCATACGACCGGGTCAGCACTTCCGAATGCTCGTATTCGCCGTCGAGGAACACCTTGTCCCAGGGCACGAAGACATCCTCGAAGATCAGCGCCCCGAGGGACTGGCCGTACTTGCCGGAGAACTTGGCGGCCTTCTCGCCGGGGCGGCCGGCGGGGCGGGCGAGGATCGTGAGCCCCGGCGCATCCAGCGGCACCGCGCAGGCGACCGCATAGTCCGAGTCCTCGCGTGTCATGTTGCGGCAGGGCAGGACGAGGAATTCATGCATGTAGGGTGCGGAGGTGACGATCGCCTTCACGCCGTTGATGACGATGCCGTCGCGCTTGCGCTCGGTGACCTTCACATAGCTGCCCTGGACGATCTGCTCGTGGGGGCGGAGCGAGCGGTCGCCCTTGGCGTCCGTCATTGCGATGCCTGTGGTCAGGTCGTTGTCCTGGACGTGATGCATGTAGTCGAGAAAGCGCGCGTGATACTCGGTGCCCTTGTCCTCGTCGCAGCGCTTGGTCATCTGGAAGAGGCCGTTGAAGCCATCGCCGGTCAGATAGCGCTGGGCGCAGCCGGTCTCCTGACACAGCAGCCGCACGGCCTCGAGCTTGGCGAGCAGGTCGGCGGTCGTGGTCGGGATGTGCAGCATGCGGTTCACGTCCTTGCCGGACGTGTGCTGGGTCGCAACCATCAGCGGGCGGTATTCGTTGCGGAGCGCGAAGTCGTAGGTGACGCCCATCGCGTTGATGCCGGGCTGCAGATCGGGATCGTCGGCGACCGATTCGACCCGCCGCCCGTTGATCGAGACGGTCGGGCTGTAGGCGCGCAGGGACTCACGGTATTCCTCGGAACTCATGAACATCAGAACTCTCCCTTCGGGAAATCTAACACGTTTGCGTTTGCCGTATCAGCGCGGAGCGCCGCGTTGACGAAGCGGCGGATCTCGGCGAGCAGATCATCGGCTTGCGTTTTCTTCCGCACCTTGCCCTTGGCCAGCGGGCCGATCAGCGGCTCGATCATGGCGCCCACGATGCAATCGGCGGCGATCTCCGTGTTGCGGGGCGGGATCGTGCCTTCGGCAATAGCCGCGTCCATCAGCGCGCCGAGGATGCGGGCGTAACCCTCGCGCAAGACCAGACGCTCGGCCTCGACGGTCGGGTCCACCGGCTCGGCGATCATCGCGTGGGCCAGCCGCTGGCCGCGGATTGCGCGGGTCACGAAGACGGAGACCACGGCGTCGAGGCGGGCGAGCGGCGGGCCGTCGGCAGCCGCGGTTTCACTCAGGACCGCCAGTTCGCGCCGGGCGGCATCCCGCAGAACTTCGGCAAAGAGCTCGGCCTTCGACGGGAAATAGCGGTAGACCGTGCCGGTTGCGATGCCGGCCTCGGCGGCGACGGCGGCGATGGTCGCGGCCGCGAAGCCACCCCGTGCAATGAGCGCGCGGGCGGCGGCCAGAATCTGGTCCCGGTTATCGGCGAGGCGTTGAGCCACGGCAGTGGTGCGTCGGTAGGCCATGATGTGAACTCTAGTTCATTTCTTTAAAAAGTGAAAGTGGGTTCATTTTTTGGTGAACCTGTAGCAAGGGCGGCTGGAGTCCCGCCTGCGCGGGAATGACGGCGGTGCTGCCGCAAGAATTGCGTTTGAATGCCTGCCATTCAGTTCGTATGACCTTTTGGCGCAAGAAGGAGAAAAAGCATGGCCGGACGCTTGGCGGGCAAGGTGGCGATTGTGACGGGGGCGGGATCGTCGGGCCCCGGCTGGGGCAATGGCAAGGCGGCATCCGTGCTGTTTGCCCGCGAAGGCGCGCGGGTCTGCTGTCTCGATATCAACCTGGCCGCGGCCGAAGAAACCGCCGGGATTATCGCCGACGAAGGCGGCGAGGCGTTCGCGCATACCGCCGACGTTGCCGACAGCGCGGACGTGAAGGCCGCGGTGGATGCGGCGATGGACCGCTGGGGCCGGATCGACGTGCTGCACAACAATGTCGGCATCCTGGCACTCGGTGGGCCGGTGGATCTGGACGAGGCCGACTGGGACCGGGTCTCCGATGTGAACCTGAAAAGCCTGTTCCTGACCTGCAAGCATGTGCTGCCGGTGATGGAAGCGCAGGGCGCGGGCGCGATCGTCAACGTGTCCTCGATCGCCGGCATCCGCTGGACCGGCGTACCCTATGTCGTCTATTCGGCGACCAAGGGCGCGGCGCTGGCATTCACCCGGTCGGTCGCACTGGAATACGCCGCGCGCGGCATCCGCGCGAACGCGATCCTGCCAGGGCTGATGAACACGCCGATGATCGTCGAGCCGCTGAAAGACACCTATGCCGGCGGCGATGTGGGCGAGATGATCCGCATCCGCGACGCGCAATGCCCGACTGGCAAGATGGGCGACGCCTGGGACGTGGCGCATGCGGCGTTGTTCCTCGCCTCCGACGACGCGAAATACATCACCGGGGCCGAGCTCGTGGTGGACGGCGGGCTGACCTGCAAGGTGTCCTGAGGTGCGTTTTCGGGGTGTTAACATCGGACTCACGGAATGGCGGATTTTTGCGATTCCGGAATCGATTCCCTGAAAAATGTTA
>JAJFFI010000485.1 GCA_021776755.1 Alphaproteobacteria bacterium
CCTCCTCGAGTGCCGCCCGCAGGACCCGTTCCGCAAGCGTCGCCGCAAGTGCGCGCCGATAGTCGGCCGAAGCGTTGGCATCCGCGAGCGGCGCGAGGCTGGCGGCGCAAGTTTCGGCAATATCGGCGGCCAGCTCCGGCGAAATCGCGGCACCGGTCCACGCCGTGGTGTCGGCGAGCACGGGCCGGTCTTCGACACCGCCGAAACCGAGCCGGAGCCTGTCCACTGATCCGTCCCCGGTGAGCGTCACTGCGGCGGCGGCGGACGCAATGGCAAAATCGCCGTGCCGCTGGCTGATCTCGTCGAAGGCAAAACCTGAACGCGCCACCGCTTTCGGGAAAGTAAGCGCGACAATCATCTCGTCCATCTGACGCGCGGTCGAGAGCACACCGAGAAAGAAGTCCTCCGCCGCAACGGTGCGCTTCTTGCGCGCCGTGCGCAGCTCGATCGTGCCGCCGAGGGTTAGCAGGCACAGGGGTATCTCGGCGCTCGGATCGGCATGGGCGACGGAGCCGCCGAACGTGCCGCGATTGCGCGTCTGGTAGTGACCGACATGCGGCAAGGCGCGGCGCAACAAAGGGGCTGCTGCTGTAGCGGATTCATTCGACATGACGTCGACCTGCCGGGCAGCAGCTCCCACCCGGAGCGCCCCATTCACCTCGATTTTCCGGAGCGCTTCCAGCCGATGGATATCGACGACCACGCTTGGGCGGACAAGGCGCATGTTGAGCATCGGCCCGAGCGACATGCCGCCCGCCAGCACCGTTGCGTCCGGCCCGTGTTCGGCCAGGACCGACAGCGCTTCCTCGACCGTGTCGGGGCGGCAGTAGTCGAAAGCGACCGGCTTCATGGGCGGCCTCCTGCGAACGCTTTGACCGTGGCAATGAATTTGCCGATCGGGCCCTGGGTCTTTCCGCCCACCTGCCGGTTCAGGCCGTCGAAGACCTGGCCGATGAGGATCTTGGTGGCTGCCCCGAGCATGCGCTGCCCGACCGAGGCGACCTTGCCGCCGACTTTGGCCTTATAGGAATAGGTGAGGCGGGTGCGCTCGTCGCCGGCATCGCTCAGCGCAATCTGGCCTTCTGCCTCGCCGTGGCCGAGCGCTCCGGACGCGCTGCCTGTCAGGCGGAGTTGTCCGGGCGCTTCCTTGTCGTGGAGCGCGACTGTTGCGTCGTATCGCCCCCGGATGCCCGCAACACCGATCGTGACAACCGCGCGATAGGCGTCCTCGCCGGTGCGTTCAAGCGTCTCGCACCCGGGAATGATCCGCGCGAGGGAGTCCGGATCCAGCAGCATGTTCCAGACCGTCTGGCGGTCGGTCGCGACAATCGTCTCCCCTTCGCCGGTCAACAGGCCCGCGCCGCTGAGCGTTCCGGCGACCGCGGGCTCCGTCGAAGCAAAACCAAAGCTCGGCGCGGGCTTGGTGCCTTGAGCCATTTGCCAGACCCGGTGGAGCGTGAGCGGCAGTTCGACCTCGCGCAGGCCGACGGCATCGGATACCGCATTCGCGAGTGCTGCCGGGGTCAGCATCGAACTGCCATCGCCAAGGCCCTTGCAGCCGAGTGCGGTGAAGGGGGACGGCGTGTTGGCATGGCCGATTGTGAGCGGCGGAATTTCGGGCGCGGTGGGGCAGAGGTAGTCCGCGAAAGTACCGGAGAGCAAATTGCCATGCGCGTCATAGGCAATCTCTTCGAGCATGGCAGCACCCAGCCCGTGGACATATCCACCCCAGACCTGCCCCTCCACGATCTGCGGGTTCAGCATGTTGCCGACGTCGTGGACCGAAATGTATTTGTCGACATGGACGTGCCCGGTCGCCTTGTCGACTTCAACCGCGACCAGATCGAATACCGCGCCATAGGTCACAGAGGAGGGCACCCGGTCCTGGTCGTCTGCCGAGGTCAGGGTTGGCGGGGAGAAGACCGCGCTTTCATATATGCCCGGCTCGCTGTCCTCGGGCATGCCGGCCGGGTTCCAGTGGGCGGCGGCGGCAAGCTTGCGCACGGGGATCGCCTTGTCGGGCACACCAACGATGCGGGCAGCGCCGTCTTTCAGTTCGATATCGGCGGGGTCGCACTCGAGGCGCTCAGCCGCCATCTTCCTGAGCTTGGTCGCCACCTTCTCCGAGCAGAACCGGACGCTGCTCGTCACGGCAGCGGCGAAGCGGTTCGCATAATTGCCTGAGGCGATCGACCAGGCGCTGGTCTGCGTATCGATTTCGGTGACCACGTCGACTTCGCCGGGATCGAGGCCAAGCGCCTCGGCGACGATCTGCGCGGTCACGGTCGCGTGGCCCTGGCCGTTGGGGGTGCTGCAGAGCTGCACGGTGACGCTGCCGGACGGGTCCATCGAAATGATCGCGCTGGCATTGCCGCCGGACTTGGGCTCTCCCTTGGCGCGCTCTTCAGCGGTTTGCGCGAGCGTGACATAGGCCATGTTCGAGCCGGAGGGCTCGACGCCAACCGCGAAGCCGAGGCCATAGAGCCGCCCCTCGGCGCGGGCGGCATCGCGTTTCTTCAGAAGCTCGTCGTATCCGGCAAGGCGCAGCGTCTCATCCAGACATCGTGTGTAGTCGCCAGAATCCATTAGAGATCCGCCGGGGCAGCGATACGGGAAAGCGTCTTTCGCTATGAAGTTCCGCCGCCGCAATTCTGCCGGGTCGATGGCCAGTTCGTCCGCGGCCAGATCCATTAGCCGTTCGAGCGCGAAGAAAAACTGCGGCCCACCAAAGCCCCGGTTCAGGCCTGTCGGCATCTGGTTGGTCACGACGAGATGGTTTTCGATCGCGATGTTCTGCACGCGGTAGCAGCCGTTCGCGGTCGCATGCATGCGATAGACCGAGGCGGGTTCGGGTGCGCGGACATAGGCGCCCATGTTGCAGACGTTGACGAAGCGGAGCGCCGTCAGCTCGCCGTCCGAGCGAAACGCGCCCTCGACCGTGCCGGTGCGGTCCGCGGCCGAGGATGAGGCCATCAGGTGCTCGAGCCGGTCCTCGGTCCATTTCACCGGATGCCCGGATATGCGGCTCACCGCCGACAGCAGCACAATGTACGAGGAGACCGCCTGCTTGATCCCGAAGCTGCCGCCGCTTGCAGGCGGTGAAATCAATCGCAGGCGATTTCCGGGGACACCAAGTGCACCCGAGAGCAGGGGGTGAAGCACAAACGGCCCCTGGAAATTCGACCAGACCGTGAAGCGGTCCGGTGTCGGCTGGTAGTGCGCAACAACGCCGTAGGTTTCCATCGGCGTCGAGGAATACTTTGGAAAGCGATAGTCGAGTGCTACGACCTTGTCGGCTTCGCCAAATGCCGCGTCC
>JAJFFI010000486.1 GCA_021776755.1 Alphaproteobacteria bacterium
GGCGGCAAAGCCATAGAGCGCGCGGGCCTGGGCCCGGGTGATGCCGATCTCGTGGAGGAAGGCATTGGCGTCGGCGTCCGGCGCGAGCCCGTCGAGCGCGCCGACGTCATAGCCATCGGGGCCGTCGGGGACGCCGTCGCCGTTTCGGTCGAGGTTGGCGGGATCGGGGCCATCGGGGCCGGCGCCGCGCCCGGAGGTCACTTCCGAGAGCTTGCGCTCGAGCGCGCGGTAGGACTTGGCAAGCGCCTCGACCCGCACGTCACCGGTTTCGGCGTCAATGAACTTGGCGGGCACGGCGTCCTTGCCGGACGCGGGGACCGCGGCGGGATCACGGGCGCGGTTTGGCCCCGACGCACTGGTATCGGACGCGCCGGTATCGGGTGCGTCGGTTTCGGGGGTGGCGGGGTCGAGGGTGCCGCCGGCGGCGGATTCAAGCAGGTTAGGCATGGTTCGATGTCCTTTCGGAAAGAGTGGAAGTGCCGGCCAGAACGTGGCCGGTCGACACGTGGCCAGTCGACACGTGGCCGGTCAAAACGGGGGCGCGGGTGCCCGGGCTCATCCGGTGCGGCCGCGGCGGATCAGGCTGCGGAGGCCGGCGACCAGCGCGCGCTGGCCCTCGACATGGCGCAGCAGCGCGTCCGGCGCTTCGGGGCCCATGACGCGTCCGGTGGTCAGACTTTCGAGATGCGCCAGCACCGCTTCGCCGGCGCGGCCCGAGAAGGTGCGGGCGTAGTCGCGGGAGAGCTGGCGAGCGTGGTCGTCGGTCTGGCCGTCCGATTTGGGGCTGGAGGGGGTGTCAGACATTGCCGTCCTCCGCGTTGGGCTGCGGTGGCGCCGATGGCACGGCTGTGCCCGGATTCGAGGTGGCGGGGTTTGCGCCAGGTTGGCCGCCCTGCAGCAGCTCGCCGAGCATACCGGCGGCGGCGAGCGCGAACTCGCCGAGGTCCGCCGAGGGCGGTGCTGCGGGCGCTTGCGCGAACGCCGCGAGTGGGTCTGCACTTTCCGCGGGGGGCGTATTGGCTGCACTTACCGCCCCCGCCGCACGTTCCGGCGTCTCGTCCGCCTCGCGGATCAGGTGCGCGGGTACGCCGAGCGTACGGCCCATCCAGCGGGCGGCGGCCGGGGTATCGATTGCGGCCAGCCCCTCGGGGCCCATTTCGCGGATCGCGCGGGCCCAGAGGCCGAAGGTCTCGACCTCGGCCTTGGCCTGGTCGCGGGCGAGCGGCGAGCGGTATTGCAGCTCGACCATGCGGCCGTCGACCTCGAGGTCCTCGATGAGGCCCCGCTTTTTCAGGATGGCGAGCGCGCGGCGGGTCAGCGGGTTCAGGAACTCGGCCTGCAGCCGGCCATAGATCGCGCCCAGCACGCGGCCGGTCTCGGCGGCGCGTTCCAGCACTTCGGTGGCCGTCATCTGCGGGCTGTCGGGCGGGCCCAGCTGGTCGGTCAGCAGCGCCTGGCGGATGCGCTTGCGGAGATCCGACAGCACCAGGTCCGAGACGTCGAATTTGCCCGGCGCCTCCAGCGGCGTGAGCCCCGCCGAGCCCACCGCCTTGGGGATGATGGTGCCGGGGGTGAGCTGGATGTTGGCGGGGTTGATCACGCCGTCGTCGTCCGCCTGCCAGATGCCGGCAACCGCAATCGAGGCGTTCTTGAGGGTGAGCTCGACAACCTTGTTCGCGGTCTTGATGTCGGGCAGCGCCTTCATCACCGGCGACCGGCCCCAGACCTCGCCCGGCGCTTTCAGCCAGCGGAAGTTGAGGAACGGCGAGGTCGCGAGCGTGGCCTCCTGCAGCAGCACCGCCGAGGCCGCATCGCCGAGATCCGGGTCGACGATCGCGGCGTAGACGTAGCCGCCTTTCGGCAGCCGCGTGGGAGACCCGGTGCCGGATTTGACGGGGGCTGCGAGCGACGCCGGCAGCACGGCCTCCAGCACCGGCCACTTGGCGTCGGTCTCCTCGCGGGCCCGGCTGGTGACGGCGCGGGGAATGCGCGCCTTGGGCCAGCGCGCGCGAAGCTCGGCGAGGCTCAGTTCGCGGTGCCGGAAGGTGACATCGAGCCGCCGGTCGGGGCCTTCGTCGAGCACCAGTTCGGCCAGCGGGATGGCGGTGAAGCGCAGCGCCGACGGCGATCCCACCGGGGCGCTCTCGAGCGCCAGCGATGCCGTGCCGGCCGTCACCAGATCGAGGAAGCACTGGTGCACCTCGACCGTGAAGTTCGAGCGGTCGAACTCGGCCTGCACGATGCCGGCCATGCCGGTCAGCAGCGCCTCGACCCGGGGCTTGTCGGTCTCCTCGATGTCGGGCCCGGCGGCGAGCCCGAACCAGCGCGACCAGGGCGGCGTCAGGCGGGCCAGCAGCGAGGCCGCGAGCTGGTCCACCGCGTCGGGTGCGGTGCCGTCGAACAGGCGGTCGTATTTCGGCGGCCCGGCGATGGTGCCGGCGGCCACACTGCCGGCGGGGCCGCCATCTATAACGCCCGCCCGGCCGGGCAGCGCGTGGTCATAGCAATCCTGCCACAGCCCTTCCCAGGGCGTGCGCCGGGCGCGGGCGGCTGCGTGGCGGGCGAAAACGGTTTCAATCAAAGCGCGGGTCATGGTCAGGCTCCCAGCCGTTTCTTGGGCGGCGGAACCGCACTGGACGTGCCTGCCGGGCTGCCCTCGGCATCGCCGAGCTTGATGTTGCCGGGGACCTCGTCGCCGAGGATGTTGGCGACGCCGCGGTCCGAGGTGGCGATCAGCCCGGCGCGCCCGCGCCGGCGGCGCTCGAGCGCCTTGAGCCGCGCCTTGCGGTCCTCGTCGGCAGGTTCGGGCGTGTGGATCACCGGCGCCGGCGGCGGCGGTGGCGGAGAGGGAGAGGAAAACAGCGAACCCATGAGGGATCTCCTTTCAGATGTTGGCCCGCATGGCGGGCGGTTGGTCAGATGCAGGCCCGCAAGGCGGGCGGTTGGCTGATGGTCCCGCAGGGCGGGCGTTTGGCGGGCCCGAGGCCCGGGCACGGCGGGGCGAACGCAGGTCAGGTGCACGGTGCCGGAAACCGGCGCCGCGAGGCCAGCGTTCAGAATTTCATGTTTTGTTCCAAGCAAAGATCAGCACGGCGCTGGAAAAAGACGCAGTTCGCCCGTGACCGCCGACAGAATAATAGGATATAAATCTAATGCAAGGAAAAAATAACCGTATTCATCCAGGGCCGGTCACGTTCTCCCGGTTGATGGCTGAGCGGAGCACCTTCTGTGCCGCCGCCCAGGACTTGCCCGCAGGGGCGCGAACGGATCCGCTCCGACGCCGGACGCGGTCTGGTGCGGACCTTGCGAGCTCGCGCCGTCGGTCGCGACGCTGATCCGCACGACCGCGCCGGTCTCGGGGTCGATGCGGGGCCGGAACCGTGGGTCG
>JAJFFI010000487.1 GCA_021776755.1 Alphaproteobacteria bacterium
GCTATGGTCTTGCCGACGTCGAGACCGCTGCCGCCGCCGAACGCGATCACGCCGTCATGCTTGCCGGCCTTGTAGGCGGCGATGCCATCGTGGACGTTTACCATCACCGGGTTCGGCTTGAAGTCGGAAAACACTTTCGCCTTGAGCCCGCCGGCCGCCACCGCATCCATGACGCCCGCGACCATGGCGCTCTCGCCGAGCCCGCGGTCGGTCACCAGCAAGGGCCGCTTCATGCCGAGGGCTGAGCATTGCCCGGCCAGTTCGGAAATCCGCCCGGCGCCGAACAGGACATCGGTCGGGTAGCGCCAGTGGCCGGTCAGGACCGTCTCGGGATTTGAACTCATTCTGGCTCCTGCAGGGCGGTCTTGAGATGGAACGACTTGGGCCGGGTCAGCGCGTCATAGCCGACAGTCGAAAGCGTGCAACCGCGCCCGGAATTCTTCACGCCCGTCCACGCCAGCGCCGGGTCGAGATAATCGCACCGGTTCATGAACCAGGTGCCCGTCTCGACCGCTTCACCGATGCGGATCGCAGCTTCTTCATCGGACGTAAACACGGCGGCGGTCAAGCCGAACGCGCTGTCGTTCATCAGGCCCACCGCCTCGTCATCGCTTTCGACCCGCATGATGCCGACCACCGGGCCAAAGCTCTCCTCGGTCATGATGGGCATCGTGTGATCGACTCCGGTCAGGATCTGCGGCGCCATATAAGCACTGCCGGGCGCATCGGCCTCGAACGCGCCTGGATCGATATGGGCTTTCGCACCTGCCGCGACGGCGTCGGCAATCTGCCCGCGCACGAAGTCGGCGGCGGCAGGGCGCACCATCGGGCCGAGCGTGGTGCTGGGCTCAAGCGGGTTGCCAAGCACATAGTCCCGGGTCAGGGCGGCCGCCTCCTCGACGAACCGGTCGTACACATCGCCGTGGACATAGATCCGTTCGATACCGCAGCAGGACTGCCCGGAGTTGAAGAACGCGCCGTCGACCAGGGTCGCCACCGCATGATCTAGGTCGGCGTCGGCCCGCACATAGGCCGGGTCCTTGCCACCAAGCTCGAGCCCGGTGCCGATGAAGCGCTTCGACGCCGCGGCCTGGATTGCGTGGCCGCCGGGGACCGAGCCGGTGAAGGCGACGAAGTCTATTCCGTCGTCCCTGATCAGCCGTCCGGTCGCGGCATGGCTCGCATGAATAAACTGGAAAACGCCTTCAGGCAGCCCGGTTGCGGCAAATGCCTCGGCGATGCGCTCGGCGCAGAGCGGCGTCTGGTGCGAGTGTTTGAGGATCACGGCATTGCCCGCCATCACCGCGGGAACGATAGAATTGACGGCCGTCAGATAGGGAAAATTCCACGGCGCGATCACCAGGACGACACCAAGCGGCGCCCGCCGGATGAACCGCGTGAATCCGTCCTTTGGACCCGCGTCGATATCCGCAAGCGCGGCCTCCGCGATCCCGATCATATGCCGCGCGCGCTCCTCGAACCCGGCGACCTCGCCGGGCGCCTGGCCGGCGGGCCGTCCCATCTGCCACGAAATCTCCGGCGCGATCTCGTCCTTCCGCGCGACAAAGGCATCCACCATTGCCGAGCACACCCGTGCTCGCTCCGCGACATGCACATCCCGCCAGGCCCGCTGCGCCGTACCGGCCCGCGCCAAGATGACCTCGATATCGGCGTCCGTCGCCAGCGGCCGCTCGACATAAACCGAGCCGTCGACAGGTGAGATGCATTTAAGAGTGTCGGTCATGTCGGGTCCGGATTGTGGAGTTGGAACACGGTCGCGGCGGTCTCATGCTTCGACAAGCTCAGCATGAGGGCTTTTTATTTGCCTCATCCTGAGCTTGTCGAAGGATGACCGTAACCGCGCCCTTAGATAATTTCGAAATACCGCTCCATCTCCCAGTCGGTGATGTGCTTGCGGAACTCGGCTTCCTCCCATTCCCGGGAGGTGGCGAAATGGTCGACAAAGTCGGCACCGAACAGGTCCTTCGCGGCCTCGGACTTCCGCAGCCGGCCGGCCGCCTCGGTCAGGGTCTTTGGCAGCTGCTGTTTTTTCGGGTAGCTCCGGTCGTAGGCGTTGCCCACGATCGGCTCGGTCGGCTCGACGTGGTTCTCGATGCCCCAGAGCCCGGTTCCGATGGCGGCGGCAAGCGCGAGATAGGGGTTGGCGTCGGCCGGCGCGATGCGGTACTCGACGCGTTGGCTCTTTTCGCTGCCCGGAATGACCCGCAGCGCCGTGGTGCGGTTCTCGACCGCCCAGGTCGCATCCGTCGGCGCCCAGAAACCGGGGATCAGCCGCGAAAAGGCATTTACCGTCGAGGCCACCATCGACAGCGTTTCCGGCAGCAGCGCCTGCTGGCCTCCGACGAAATGACGCATGGTCTCCGACATGCGGTGCTCGCCGTCCGCGTCGTGGAAGGCGGACGCACCATCCCGCCACAGCGAGATATGGATATGCCCGCTCTGGCCCGGCCAGTCCCCCGACCACTTGGCCATGAAGGTCGCGATGCGGTCGAGCTTCTGGGCGTAGACCTTGGCAAATGTCTTGAACAGCGCCGCCCGGTCGCCGGCCGCGAGCGCCTCGCTGACGGTGATCGCGCCCTCGAGCACACCCGGGCCGGTTTCCTCGTGGAGGCCTTCGAGGGGCATGTCCATCGCCTCGCAGAGCTCGAGCAGGCCCTGGTAGAACTCGGAATGCGTGGTCGCGCGGATCAGCGAGTACCCGAAAAAGCCCGGCGCCATCGGCGTGAGATTGCGGTAGCCCTTTTCGCGCACCGAGGCCGGGGTCTCGTCGAAGACGAAGAATTCGTATTCGAGCCCCGCCATGACGTCAAAGCCCATGTCCCGCGCCCGGTCCAGCACCCGGCGGAGCGTGCCGCGCGGACAGACCGCCTCGGCGCCGTCTGCGAACTCGCCGAGGAAAAACAGCATGTTGTCTTCGAGCGGCAGGTCGCGGCAGGTCTCGGGCAGGATCCGCACCGGGGCATCCGGATAGCCGGTATGCCAGCCGGTATATTTCACGCCCGGATTTTCATAGAGCTGGTCCTTGCTGTCCCAGCCCAGCACCACGTCACAAAACCCGAAGCCCTTGTCGAGTGCGGAGAAGAACTTTTCGCGCGCCATGTATTTGCCGCGCATCACGCCGTCCATGTCGACGACGCCCACCTTGACGTGGCTGAGCCCGCGCTCCTCGACGATCCGGCGGGCGTCCGCCACCGACTTCACTTCACGCGCCTCGAGCGTCATGCCACCTCTCCCCCGCTGTCCCGGCCAACCTTGGCGTCGAGCGGCATCATAACGGGGGAGTCGAGGGCCGGACACTCTGAAACGAGACCGGTTTTTCTTCAGTCCGCCTCGCCACGGATGCGGTCGAGGTCCCGGTGCAGGCCGGCGAGGACGGCGAGAGCGGTCTCAAGGTCCGCCAATGAGTGATTCTCCGCCAGGTCCTTTAGCGCCCCCGCCTCGCGCGAACGCATGGTGGCGAAGGCCCGCGTTCCCTTCGGCGTGAGGTCCAGCAACTGCGAGCGCTTGTGCGCGGGATTGTCGGCGAAGACCGCGAAACCATCGGCCACCAGGGCGTCGGCGCTGACCTGGATATGCTGGCGGGTGACGCCCTTGGCGCGGGCGATTTGCGGCACTGTCTGCGGGCCGCCCTCTGCCAGCGACTCGATGACCGCCCGGAGCGAGGCCGTGACCCCGAGGTCCGCGTGCATGGCATCCGCCACCGCCTTCAGGCGGTTGAAGCAGGCACGAACCTCGCGGGTCACACTGTGAAGCGTTTCGGCCTTCGATGTCATCCTGTCTCCTGCGCCGGTTCAGATACGGTCGTCCGGGTCCGCCGAAACGGTTCCCGCAGCATCCCCCAGAGCGACCGGCTGCGGGGTCCGGTACATTCCGCGAGCCCGATCCGCATCGCCTCCAGCCGCGCCGGGTCCGGGGACCGGTAGGTTCCGAAAATACGGTCCCAGACGGAAAACGTCGCCCCGAAATTGCTGTCGGTCTCGGGTTGCCAGTCCGAATGATGGACCCTGTGCATGGCCGGCGTCACCAGAAAGAGGCGCAGCGTGCGGTCGAGTCCGGCCGGCAGCCGCAAACTTGTGTGCGTAAAGACCGCCATTGCCGCATCAAACAGCTCGTAGGCCATCAAGCCCGCCGGCGACAGGCCGAGGCCCCAGGCTGCCACCAGCATGACGGGGGTGGCGACGAGGAATTCCAGCGGGTGAAACCGCACGGTTGTGCTGATGTCGAGCACTTCGTCGCTGTGATGCACCCGGTGGACTCGCCACAGAACCGGCACCTTGTGCATCGCCACATGAACGCCCCAGGACAACAGGCTGCGCAGAGCGATCGTGACGGCGAACGCGGTCAGGGGGCTTGCGCCGGCCATATTCAGCAGACCCGCGCCGTTCTCCCGCGCGAGATCGGCCATCAGGACGCCGGTCACCGGAATCGCACCCAGAACGACGATGTTCAGCGCCGTCATCGCAAAATTTGCGGGCCACCGGCCACGGCGATTTGCAGGGGCATACCGCGCCGCCCATATTTCGGCGCAGCCGAGACTGAGCAAGACGCCAAAAAACACGCCGTATTGCAGCGGTTCGAACGAGACACGCAGAAAATCTTCAAAGGCAGGCATCACGGAGTTCCTTTCCTAAAGTGACAACTATATTGTCAAATATGACATGACAACAAGATTGTCAATACTAGATCGTGCGCGAAGGACTGTCTGCGGCAACCTCTGTTCCGCGTCGCTGCGACCTGCTAGAAACAACTCCTTCGTCAGGGGGATGTCCGGCAGGTAGGGGGCAAACAGGAGACTGGCGATGAACGACATGAGCGGCAGGATCGCGGGGGCGATCCGGATCGACGAGACGGTTCCGGCGGGCAGACCCTGGTCGGGCCAGGTGCGTCGCGGCGAGCATCTGCGGATCATCGATCTCGCGGGCCGGCAGGGCGTCGACTTTCTCTGTTACAATGCGAACAATCCCGGCGAGCGCTATCACGCGCCCAATACGCTCAAAGCCAGCCGCACGCTGCTGCTAAGCGAGGGGCATGTGCTGTATTCGGATGAGGCGCGCCCGATCTTCACGATCACCGAAGACACCGCGGGCGGACACGATACCATCGGCGGCTGCTGTTCCGCGCCGTCGAACGAAATGCTCTACGGCGTGACGGGCGTGCCCGGCTGCCGCGAGAATTTCCTCGCAGCCCTCCGCGAGCACGGCATGACCCGCCGCGACATCGTCCCGAACATCAATTTCTTCTGCAACGTGCCGGTCACCGCCGACCGCGAACTTGCCAACACCGTCTTCGTCGCCGGCAAGTCAAACCCCGGCGACCATGTCGAACTCCGGGCCGAAATGGACGCGCTCGCCGTCATCTCCAACTGCCCGCAGGTCAACAACCCCTGCAACGAGGGCACGCCGACCGATATTCGTGTCGTGGTGTGGGGGTGATCCGGCGTCGAGCCACCGGCTCATCCGGACTGGACTTCCTTCAGGAAGCTGTTCGTGTGTTTACGCAGCGCCGCCGACAATGTGCTGATGCGCGTTGCCGCGTCGATGACCTTCCCGGAGGCCTGGCCTGATCTTGCGCTTGCGTCGCTCAGCGTATCGGCGCTCCCGGCGACCTTGCGGATACTCGTCTCGGTATCGGCGACGCTGCTGCTGATCGCTTCCGATGACGTTTTCTGCCGGGAGACGGCGGTTGCGATTGCGTCCGCGGTCTCGCGCACGGCGTCGATGGTCTCCTCAAGACCGCCAACCGATCGCGCCATTTCCGACGAGATCGATTGCAAAGCGCCAACCTGCTGGGCGATTTCGGCGGTCGCTCCCGCGGTCTGGCCGGCGAGCGCCTTTACTTCGCTGGCAACCACAGCAAAACCCTTGCCGGCCTCGCCCGCGCGTGCGGCCTCGATCGTCGCGTTCAGGGCCAGCAGGTTCGTCTGCTCGGCGATTTCCTGGATCAGCTTGATCACACTGCCGATCTTGCCGGATGCGGTGACGAGGGATGCCACGATCTCGTTGCCCTGTTCGATCTGGACACCGGCGCTTTCGGCGACGCGGCTCGATTCTGAAATACGCTCCGTGATGTCGGCAATGGAGCCGATCAGGTTCTCCTTGGCGCCCGTCACGTCGGTCAGGTTTACAGAGGCGCGCTTTGCGGCGTCCGCCATTACGTCCGTTCCGGAGCCGGTCAGACGCGTTGCCTCGGACACCGACCCCGCCGCGTCGATCAGCGTGTCGACGCTGTCCGAGAGATCGAAAAGCGCGTCCTCAAGCGTTCCACGAAAGGTTGCGGCCAGTTCTTCTATCGCTTCGGACCGGCTGGCCTGCGAGGCCTTCTCGGCATCGATCTCCGATTGCAGTCGCTTTCTCTCTTCGCGGCGCTCCAGGAACACCAGGAGTGAATTCGCGATGACGCCGATTTCATCCTGTCTGAGCAACGATTTCGGCACGGTGACTTCGGTGGTTCCGCGGGCAAGGGCTTGGAGCAGTTCGGTCACGTGGAGCAAGGGACGGACGGTTGAGCGCGAAAGCCAGAGCCCACCGAGGATCATCAGCAAGACGGCCAGCGCAATCGCGACCGCCAGGATGGCAAGCTGGGTGTTTGCAATGTTGCGCAGCTCTGCGGTCCGCGCAGCGAGCGCGCTTGAGATATGGTCTTCGACCCGTTTCATCAGATCGATGCGGACGGTCATGTTCCTGAACCAGTCCGGACTGCTGATGTCCGGTATCGAGCCAAGGCTTGCGGACTCCAGCAATTTCTCGCGCCAGTCGTTGACCTTGTCGATTTCGGGTCCGGCGACCGTGCGGGCATAAAGTTGGCGTTCCGCCGGGTTGGCAAACAGACGGAAATCTTCCAGGTGCACGGTCTCGCGTGCGACCAGCGCGACGAACCTTCGATGCCGGTCTGGTATCAACCCGGCTGCATCGAGCATGTTCGATCCGATTGCGCGCTGGAGCCCCGCCTTCTCCTTGGCCTTGATCAGCGCGTGGTAGGCGAGCATGTGGGCGGTCAGGTCGGCGTTCGGCCCCAGCCGGATCATGGTTCCGACCATATCAATCAAACCTTCGATCAGTCCGGTATAGTACCGGACATTCTCCAGAACATTCACGCGGCGGGCGTCAACCTTGTCCCGATGGGTGGCGAGGATTCCAAGACTGGCTTCGATCTTGCCGATCGTCTCCAGGACACGGCCATCGAGGGTCTTGCGGAGCTGGTCGAGATCCCTCCGGAAGACCGCCAGGCTGCGATCCACGTCCGTTCGATTTTGACGAACCATGGTGCCATAAGTCTTGCCGCCACCACTGCCGAGATATCCGACCGATGCGCCGCGTTCGGTCTGCAGTCCGTGAACGAGACCGCTGGCGCTGGCGGCGAGCACCGTGACGTGCTGGAGCACCTCGATGTGCGCGGCCGACGCGCTGCGATCATTGATCGAAATCCCGGCAAAGGCTGCGGAGATCGCCACGGGGATGATGACGAAAAGGATGATTCGGCGGCTGATTTTCAAAATTGTCGTTCCGGCTCCTGACCTGACCGCACTGTGACAGGAGCCGGTAATGAAAATGTTAAGACAGGGCTGGAAAACGGCCTATTTTGAGGGCTTTAGCTGTTTGTCCCCGATCACCCGGCCTCGAACGCATCCTCGAGGAAGTCGAGGCGGTCCTGACCCCAGAAGTGTTCGCCGTTGTAGATGAACCACGGCGCGCCGAAGACCTGGTTGTCGATCGCTTTCCGGGTGTCGGCGGCAAACGCCTTGGCCGCATCCTCCGAGTCCGCGGCCTTGACCAGCGACGCGCCGTCCAGGTCCTCGGCGTCGGCGATCGCCTTGCAGGTGTCGGGGTTGGCGATATCGCGCTCCTCGGCCCAGACCGCCCGCAGGAACCCGTAGGCGAGATCGCCCACCTTCGCGGTCACCAGCTTGTCGGCCCCCCCGAGCCCGTCGCGCGCGGCGACAATCATCTTCGATGACAGCGCCGGGCTCACCGGGAAGAATTTCGGCTTGAGGTTCATCGGCATGCCCAGATGATCGCGCCAGCGTTCAAGCTCGATCATCCGGTAGGCGAGCCGCGCCGGATGCCGTTCCGGCACCGGCGTGCCGCCGGTCGCGGGGAACACCGTGCCGACCAGATCCATCGGCCGGAAGACGGGCGTGACTCCATGGGCGTCGCAGATTGTCCTGAACGCCGGCATGCCCAGATAGGTGTAGGGCGACGGCGTGGCGAAGAAGATTTCGACGGTTTTGGTCATTTATATTTCCTCTCTGATTGCTCATCCCGAGGAGGGCCGCAGGCCTGTCTCGAAGGATAGTCGTTGGTCCGCAATTTGTCCTTCGAGACGCGAGCTGGCGCTCGGTCCTCAGGACGAGCCAATTGTCATTTCTCCGCCGCCTTCTGTTTCGCGATCTCCGCATCCCGCAGGTCCTTGCGGCGGATCTTGCCGGTGGCGGTCATGGGGAGATCGTCGACGAACTCGACCATGCGGGGGTATTCGTGGGCGGCGAGGCGGCCCCGCACATAATTCTGGATATCCTTCAGGAGCGCGTCGTCGGGCTTCTGGCCGGGCTTCGGCACGATGAAGGCCTTGATCGACTCCGTCCGTACCGGATCCGGCACGCCCACCACGGCGCACATGGCGACCGCCGGGTGCTTGATCAGGCAGTCCTCGATCTCGCCCGGGCCAATGCGGTAGGCGCCCGACGTGATGAGGTCGTCGTCGCGTCCGACGAACCAGAAATAGCCGTCCTCGTCCTTGGTGCCCTGGTCTCCCGTGAGGCCCCAGTCGCCAACGAACTTTTTCTCGGTCGCCTCCGGGTTCTTCCAGTATTCGAGGAACATCACCGGATCGGGCCGCTTGATCGCAATGTTTCCGGTCTCGCCCGGGCCCAGCACGTTGCCTTCGTAATCGACAATCTCGACCACGTGGCCCGGGATGGCGCGGCCCATGGAGCCGAGCTTCACCTCCATCACCTCCGAACACACGCCCACGACCAGATTGATCTCGGTCTGCCCGAAGAACTCATTGATCGTGATGCCGAGCCCCTCGCGCGCCCATTCGACCAACTCGGCGCCCACTGGCTCACCGGCCGAAACCACGCTGCGGAGATTGAAGCCGAACTTCTCTTTCGGCTTGTCGATCTGGCGCATCATCTTGAGCGCCGTCGGCGGCAGGAAGGTGTTGCGGATCTCGTGTTTGGCCATCAGGACGAAGGCCTTTTCGGAATCGAACTTCTTGAACCGGTGCCCGACCACCGTGACGCCGTGATACCAACTCGCCAGCAGGATGTTCAGCAGCCCGCCCGCCCAGGCCCAGTCGGCCGGCGTCCACATGCGGTCGCCCGGCTGCGGGAAGAAATTGTGCGGAAACTCAACGCCCGGCATGTGGCCGAGCATGAAGCGATGCGCCTGCAAGGCTCCCTTGGGCGGCCCGGTGGTGCCCGACGTGTACATGATGAGCGCCGGGTCGTCCGCCTTGGTCTTGACTGGATCGAATTTGTCGGATGCCTTGTCGAGAAGTCCGTGGAAATCCAGCGCGTCGCCGGGCGTCTCGCCGTCGATGACCAGAATGTGCTTGAGATCCGGCAGCCGGTCGCGCACCTGTTCGAGTTTGGTGAGCCCGGCGGCGTCCGTCACGATGGCTTTCGCGTCGCTGTTGGCCAGCCGGTACTCGATCCCCTCAGGCCCGAAGAGCGCAAACAGCGGCAGCCCGATCGCGCCCATCTTGTAGATCGCCATGTGGGCGACCGTCAGCTCGGGGCTCTGGGTCAGGAATACCGCCACCCGATCACCGCGCATGATGCCAAGTGCGGCCAGCGCATTGGCGCAGCGGTTCGACAGCCGCTTGATGTCCCGGAACGTGTATTCCTCGGTCGAGCCGTCCTCGAGCACCTGGATCAGCGCGAGCTTGCCGCTGTCCGCGT
>JAJFFI010000488.1 GCA_021776755.1 Alphaproteobacteria bacterium
CGATCTGAAGCGGCATGACGACGAAAAACATCTGCACCTGGGGCATCAGCCGGTTCAGCAGACCGACGCCGAAGGTGAAGAGCAGCCCCGCCACCAGGAAGGGCGCCGAGATCTGCATCGCGAGCAGGAAACTCTGCGAGACGAGGCGCGCGACGGTGTCGGCAAGATCCCCCGCCACCGGAAGCTGGCCCGGGATGAATACCTTGTAGCTCTCGATCACGCCGGCGAGCATCAGGTGGTGGAGATCGGTCACGAAGATCAGCAGTACCCCGGTCACTGTCAGGAAGGCGCCGGCGAGCGCCCCCTGTTCCTGGGCGACAGGGTTCATGACGAAGGCGTTGGCGAGCGAGGACTGATAAGCGACCACCATGCCCGCGACCGAAAGTGCGGAGATCATGATCCGGCCGATGAAACCGACAAAGGCGCCAATCGCCATCTCGCCGACCAGCACGATGAAAAGCGCCATCGTGGCCGACGGCAATTTCGGCAGCAGGTGCGCGACCAGGGGCGTCGCAATCAGGCTGACCGCGAGCGCGATCGCCAGGCGCGTCCGGGGCATCACGAAAGTTTCGCCGAACGCCGGCATCAACATGATTGCCGTCCCGATCCGCGCGAACACAAGCAGAAACGCGAACAGGTTTGCCGGGACGAAATCGCCGAGCAGGCCCATCAGGTCGCCCCGCTAACCAAGGCCGGTGATGCGGGCCGAGATGTCCTGGGTGAACTTGGTGAGCGTCGCCAGCATGAAAGGCATGAAGAGCATGATCGCAAAGAAGATAACGATGATCTTGGGCACGAAGGCGAGGGTCATTTCCTGGATCTGCGTGAGCGCCTGAAAAAGCGAGATCACGAGGCCGACGAGGAGCGCGATCAGCATGATCGGCGCGCCGATCTTGAGGGCGACGAAAATCGCCTCGCGGGCGAGATCGAGGGCTTCGGGGGCGTTCATGGGCTGGGGGCGTTCATGGGTTTGGGCTCCGGGCGCCGGTCAGATCGGCATCCGGATGATGTCCTGATACGCCGAGATGACCCGGTCGCGGACGGCGACCACGGTCTGCAGCGCGACCTCGGCATTGGCAACCGCGGTCACCACGTCGCCCATGTTGGCACTGCCCGAGGCGGCCTGCGCGGACAGCGTCTCGCTCGCCTTGGCGGCTCCCATCGAGCTTTCGGTGAGCTGTTTCACCAGCGCCCCGAAATCGCCGGTGCCGCTGCTGTCGCGCGGCTCCATGCCGGGCGTGTTGATCTTCGAAACTGCCTGGCGGTACGCCTGCAGCGCGGTGTTCGCGGGTATGGTCATGCAGCCCTCCTCAAAGCCGATGGTCCGTTATCTGCGTCAGGGATGTCCGGTCAGCGGATCATCTCCAGCATGTTCTGCATCATCGACCGGGAGGTCTGGATGACGTTGAGATTGGCCTCGTAGCTCCGCTGGGCGGAGCGCAGATCCATCATCTCGATGACGCCCTTCACATTGGGTGTGGCCACAAACCCGTCCTTGTCGGCACCAGGGTGCCCGGGGTCGTAGCGGCGCCCGAAGGCGGTCTTGTCGGTGGTCACCTTCCCGACCTGCACCCGGTCGGTGCCAGTGGCACGATCGAGCGCGTTGCGGAAGGTCACGACCTTGCGGCGGTACGGCGTCTCGCCGGGCTTTTCCGGCACCGTGTCGGCGTTCGCCAGGTTCTCTGCGACGACGGACATGCGGGCGGTCTGCACCTTCATGCCGGCCGCCGAGATTTTCATGATTTTTGAAATATCCATGAACGACGCCTTCCTTATGAGCCGCGGCCGATGGCCGTGCGGATCATGTCGAGCTGTTTCTTGTAGAGCCGGGTGACCATCTGGTACTGCCCCGCGGTTTCGGAGACCTTGATGAGCTCGTCCTCGAGGTTGACCGAGTTGCCGTCGGGCCCGGGATTCTTGTTGGCGATCTTGTCGAGACGGGCGCGAAAGTCCGGTCCGCCAGCGTTTCCGCCAGACCCGCCGGTCCCGGAAATGGCATTGCCCCCGGCGCCGAAATGGCCGGCGCGCGTTGCCACCATCGCGCTCGCGCTGCCGGTGTTCCTTGTGCCCTCGACATGGCGTTTGACCATCGACTGGAACTGGCTGTCGGTGAGGTCGCGGGCGCGGTAGCCGGGCGTGTCGGCATTGGCGACGTTCTGGCTGAGCAGCTCCTGGCGCTTGCCGAGCCAGGTGGCGCGCTGGGAGAGCAACTTGAGCAGTGGAATTCCGGAGACATCCATGAGGTCTCGATCCCGGTCGTGGGGCCGCGGCACGAGGTCGCGGCATGGTTTCAAATGCTTAGGCCGCACACCGGACAGGTCACCCGGGGCACGCCACACTGGTTATCATGGTCAATCAGGGTTAAACTGCCGTTAAGACCGAAGCGGACCGCAGGCTTTACGCGGCCGTAATAACAATTACCGGACGCCTTCCATATCCCGCCCGGCCGCGATACAAACGGATCGCCAGGGAAACACTTTCCGCAAACGGAAAGTCTGCCCGCCGGGGAAGCGGGCAGGACGCGGGACAGGGAGTTGTCCGGGCAGTGCAGCCAGCCCTTCTGCAAGGCTGGCAAGGACACCGGGGACCGGCGCAAATATGCCGGGCCGCGAGGTATTCCGGGAAACCGGGCACTGTCAGAGGTTCGTAATCCAGGTAGGGAAGAGGCTGGGGACACATGCTTT
>JAJFFI010000489.1 GCA_021776755.1 Alphaproteobacteria bacterium
TGCGGTCGTATTCGAGCAGCTCGGCCGGCCCGAGATCAGGGGCGACGATAATAGCGCTCGACGGCAGCTTTCCGGGCCGCGACGGCTTGCCGGTCAGGTGTTCGATCAGCCGGTTGGACAGGTCCTCGAGGTCCATGACCCGTTCGCGGAGGTACGGATCGGGAGAACTGCCGAGGCGCGTGCGCATGTCCTCGAGCACGCGCAGAACGGCGGCTTCGGCGGTGAGCCCGGTATTGATGGCGTCCTCGATGCGCTTCACCCAGCCCGTATCGGACGCAAACATCTTATAAGTTTCAATGACTTCGGCGTGCTCGCCGTCCGACTCCATGCCGGTGTCGCTGAACATGTCGTCGAGGGAGGCCAGCATCTGGTCGAGCGCGCGGCGGAGCCGCTTGCCCTCGAGGGCCGGGTCGTCGGCAATAACCTTCTCAACCGAAATGCGCGGGCGGTGCAGCACGGCGCGGCCCATCGCGAGCCCGCCGTGGAAACTGAGCCCGGCGAGACGCAACGGCAGGACGGCGTTGCCGTCGGCGGGCAGGAATTCCTCGGGGTCGACGATCTCGCCGCCGGAAATCAGCTCCGCCAGCATCATCGCGACGGTCTGGAGGGTTTCGATTTCCTCTTCGTCGTAGTGCCGGCGCGCGCGGTTCTGGCCGACCAGCACGCCAACGATACGACCCGACGACGTGATCGGGACGCCGACGAAGGAATGATAGAGTTCTTCTCCCGTCTCCGGCCGGTACGCGAAGGCGGGTTGCGCCTGGGCATCGGCGTAGGCGACGGGGCGCGCATGGGCCGCGATCTCGCCGACCAGGCCCTCGCCGATGCGGAGCCGGGTCTGATGCACCGCTTCCGGGTTCAGGCCCTCGGTCGCAAAGAGTTCGAGCACATCCCCCGCGCGCCGGACATAGATCGAGCAGACCTCGGCGACGAGGTCGGCGGCGACAAGGCGGGCGATGGCCTGCAGGCGGGCTTCGGCGCTGCCGCCGGCCGCCATCGCGTCCCGCAGGTTGCGGAGCAGGCGGCGGGACCGCGTGACGCTGACGCCCGGACCCTGCTTCGGGCCGGGTCCCGCCGGACGTTCGCCTTCTCCCTGTCCCCAAGCCACGTTCAGCCCACCTCCTGTGGTTGCCGGGTTGTCCGGAATATCCGGCCCCGAAATACCCGGAACCGCCGCCGGGTTACCTGCTCCCGCCGGCGGTCATCTCCGGGAAAGACTCTCAGTCGTCGGAGTCGAGACCGTAGGCGGTGTGCAGCGCGCGAAGCGCCAGTTCCGCGTAGTCTTCTGAAATCAGGACACTTACCTTGATTTCAGATGTTGATATGACATGGATGTTGATGCCTTTCTCGGCAAGCGTCGAAAACATCTGCTGGGCGACACCCGCATGGCTGCGCATGCCGACGCCGATGACCGACACCTTCACGACGTTGGGATCGGCCACGATTTCCCGGAAGGTCACGTCCTTGCGGATGCCCTCGAGGACCTCTTTGGCCTTGCCGAGGTCGGCGCGCGAGACGGTGAACGTCATGTCCGCCCGCTCCGCGTCTTCCGAGGCGCCCTGCACGATCATGTCGACATTGATGTTGGCGTCCGCCAGCGGGCCGAAGACCGCGGCGGCCACTCCCGGCCGGTCGCCGAGGCCGGTCAACGTGACCTTGGCCTCGTCCCGGTTGTACGTGATACCGCTGACCAGTACGTTTTCCACAATCTCACCCTCATCCACGAGAAGCGTACCCGGCGCGTCGTCGAAAGACGAGCGCACCTGCAGGTGCACGCGTTCCTTCATCGCAAGTTCGACCGACCGGGTCTGCAAAACCTTGGCACCCTGGGACGCCATTTCGAGCATTTCTTCGTATGTGATTCGCGCAAGCTTGCGCGCCCGCGGCACGATCCGGGGGTCGGCCGTGTAGACCCCGTCGACGTCGGTGTAGATGTCGCAGCGATCCGCGTTCAGTGCCGCCGCCAGGGCCACCGCCGAAGTGTCCGACCCGCCGCGGCCCAGCGTCGTAATCCGGTTCGACGGCGCGATGCCCTGGAACCCCGGCACGACCGCCACCTGGCCCGCCGCCATCCGTGCCTCGATATCGCTGGAGTCGATCCCGGTAATGCGGGCCTTTCCGTGCACGTCGTCAGTGTGGATCGGGATCTGCCAGCCCTGCCACGACCGCGCCTCGATGCCCTCGGCCTGCAACGCCAGCGCGAGCAAGCCGCTGGTGACAAGCTCGCCCGACGACACAACGGCGTCGTATTCCCGGGCGTCGTAGAGCGGCGAGATTTCGCGCACATAGCCCACCAGCCGGTCGGTGACGCCGCCCATGGCGGAAACCACCACGGCGACCTCGTTGCCGGCATCGACCTCAGCCTTGACCTTGAGCGCCACGTTCCGGATGCGCTCAATGTCGGCAACCGACGTGCCGCCGAATTTCTGTACGATTCGCGCCATGCGACCCGCGCCTCTGACCCGTGAGTGTGCCGCCGTCCGCAGGCGCGCCGATGCGCCGCGTGGCGGTGATATGAAAACCCCGCTGCCAACGGCGTCAGGACCGGCGCAGAACGGCGCCAAATCCCCCAAGCCAGCCATTGCAGCGGGAAGCGGCGCTATACATACTGTCTCGGTGCCCGCGGGCGCAAGCCCGTCCCGCGCCACCCGTCCCGCCACCCGGAAAAATTGCAGGCCCCATGCCGAAGACCAACGCTGCAAGCGCCCCCTCTGTCGATCCGGACGAGATCGAACGCTTTTCCGCCATGGCGGCCACATGGTGGGATCCGGATGGCGACTTCCGTCCGCTGCACCGGCTGAATCCGACGCGGATCGGCTATATCCGCGACAAGGTGGCCGCGCGCTTCGGCCGCGATCCGCTGCGGGACAAACCGCTTGCGGGACTGCGCCTGCTCGATATCGGCTGCGGCGGCGGGTTGCTGTCCGAGCCGATGGCGCGGCTTGGCGCCGAGGTGACGGGCGTGGACGCGGCGGAAAAGAACATCGGGACCGCCCGGGCGCATGCCGCCCAGTCAGGTCTCGACATCGACTATCGTCACGACACGGCGGAGGCGCTGGCCGCCGCGGGCGAAACCTTCGACGTGATCCTGAACATGGAGGTGGTGGAGCATGTCGCCGACGTGCCCGGCTTTATCGGCGCCTGCGCCCGGATGGTGAAACCAGGCGGCGCGATGCTTCTCTCGACGATAAACCGCACGCCGCAGTCCTTCGCGCTCGCGATCGTCGGCGCCGAATACGTGCTCCGCTGGCTGCCCCGGGGGACGCACCAGTGGCGGAAATTCCTCCGCCCGTCAGAACTCACCCGCCATGTCGAGGCGGCGGGACTTGCAATGGACCACCTCACCGGCGTCGCCTGGAACCCGCTCAACGACCGCTGGACCCTCACCCGGGACCTGTCCGTGAACTACATGGGTTTCGCAACGCGGGGCCCCGCGAAAAGGGGCGATGGCTGACGCTCCATGCCTGACGCCCATCTCGATGCGACCGGCCTGCGCTGTCCGTTGCCGGTGTTGAAGGCGCAGCGGGCGATGCGGGAGCTGGCCGCGGGCGAGGTGCTGTCGGTGGCGGCAACCGATCCCGGTGCGGTGGCCGACATGGCGGCGTTCTGCGCTGCCAAGGGGCACGAGATGCTGTCCTCGGGCGAGGCGGACGGCGTATTTTCGTTTGAGATCCGCAAGGGCGACACGCCCGATGACGCCGCCTGAATGGGCGGTTTCGATCCGCAGGGGCTGCTCGGCATCATGCTCGGCGGTCTTGCCACCATCGCGCCCAACCGGCGGGCGGAAATCGTGGCGCTCGGGTTCAAGTCGGTGCTGGCGGGACTCCTCGCGACCAGCCTGACCGGCGCGCTCGTCGGACTGTTTGCCGGGTTGTTGATCGCCGGATAATCTGCTCTCAAATCGCGCCACACTATTGATGAA
>JAJFFI010000490.1 GCA_021776755.1 Alphaproteobacteria bacterium
GATGAGGATGATCCCGAAGGTCGCCCACATCTGCCACAGCTCACCGCCCAAGACTCCGTCCACGCGCCGCTCTCCCTCGTTCCCCTGAAGACGCGAGACTCTAGCAGCCGCGAAAACAGTGTCCATGACCCATTGACGGTAGCCGCTATCCCGCGCCGTGCGGGGTCGCGGGCGTGGCCAGTGCTGCGCGGCGGACCTGTAAGGAACACACCAGCAGATTCTCGGTCGGTAGCGACGCGATCGTCAGAGCCCGTAGTACCAGGGCACGAAGAGCGTAAAAGCGATCCAGACGATCAGGGTGAGCAGCGTTCCAGCCCGGGCAAAATCGGCAAACTTGTAGTTGCCCGGTCCCATAACGAGCAGATTTGTCTCGTAACCGATCGGAGACATGAACGAGCAGTTCGACGCAAAAATCACGGCAACCGCGAACGGCAGCGGGTCGACGCCGAGTCCGCGCGCGATCTCGATGCCGATGGGCGTAAACAGCACGACGCAGGCCTTCGTATTCAGCACGTTCGTTATCAGCGCGACGAGCAGGAAGAAGGCCGACAGCACCCAGGTGATATCGGCGTCGCCGACCAGTCCAAGCAATCCCTTGGCGAGCCACGGTGCGCCGCCGGTGAATTCGAGCGAAACGCCGAGCGCAAGGGCGGCGGCGATCATTAGGACAATGGTCCGGTCTATGGCGGCGGACGCTTGCCGTAGCGTCAGGCAGCCCGAGACGATCATCGCGATTGCCCCGGCGAGCGAGGCAATCAGGATCGGCACTACCCCCAGTGCCGCCGCGGTGATCGTGGCGAGGAAGATCGCTATCGCGCGGCCGGTCAGGGAGGTTGCCGGCAAATCCTCCGCTGACCATTCCATCAGCAGCATGTTCGGGTCGCCCCGCAGCGCGCGAATTTTCGTGTCCTCGCCTTGTAGCAGCAGGATATCGCCGGCTTCGAGGCGTATCCCGCTGAGCTGCGGCCGGGCCATGCGCGCCCGGCGCTGTACGCCCAGCACCTTGATGCCGAACCGGCGGGCGAGCTGCAACTGGTCCGGCACCCGGCCGGAATAGCGCGACGACGGCGTGATCATGGCCTCGGCGAGCATCTGGCCCTTCTGGATGGCGTTGTCGGCCTCGGCGAGTTGAAGGTTTTCTCGCCGCGCAGGATGGACTGGAGCGTGAGCTGCCCGAAGCTGGGGAAAAAGCCGCCGACGGATTTCTCCCCGACGTGCGCGGAGTCCGCATCGAGCGTGATACGGGCGATGAACTGGCGCCCGCCCGAGCGCGCCTTCGCTTCTGCTTCGTCCTTCGGCGGTTCGCGCTCCGGAATAAGCCGCGGTGCAATGAATACGACGTAGAGCAGGCCCGCCCCGGCAAGTACCAGCCCCGGAATCGTAAAGTCGAAAAAACCGAGCGGCTTCATGCCGAGTTCGTCCATCAGGCCCGAGACCAGCAGGTTGGTCGACGAGCCGATCAAGGTCAGCATGCCGCCGAGGATCGAGGCATAGGAGAGCGGGATCATCAGCCGCGAGGATGAGGCCCCGAGCCGGTGGGCAAACGCCTGCATGATCGGGATGAAGATCACCACCACGGGCGTGTTGTTCATGAAGGCCGACGTGACCATCACCGCGGCCAGTGTGATGGCGACGGTGAGCGCGGCGTTCCCGCGGCCGACGGCCAGTGCCCAGGAGGCTGCCCGGTCGAGCACGCCGGTGCGCGCCAGCCCGTCGCCTATGACCAGCAGGGCGAGGATGGTGATGAGCGCGGGATTGGCAAAACCTTCGAGGAGTTTTTTCGCGGGCAGCAGGTTCCTGCCCGACGCATCCTCGACCGGTGCGATGTGGAATATTGCCAGCAGCACGAGGAGTACGACCAGCGACGTGACTTCGAGCGGAATCCGGTCGTTTGCGTAGAACCCCAGGGCCATGAGGATGATCCCGAAGGTCGCCCACATCTGCCACAACTCGCCGCCCAGGATCCCATCCACGCGCCGCACTCCCTCTGCCCCCAGAGACAGGGAACTGTACCATCAGCCGGGAGACTGTCCATGAGGCAAAAGCGGTCCGAAACGTCTGCCCGTGCAGTGCCGCCCTTGCACCGCTCGCCGGGGCATCCCATAATCAATACATGTTCCGGGGGAGCCCCCTTGTGGCTGAGATGCCGGCGCGAACCGCTGGTGACCCTTCGAACCTGATCCGGGTTATTCCGGCGTAGGGATGGAACCGGGCGGACTTCCGCTCCTCCTCATGCGCTTGTCCCGGGTCTCCTGCAAATCCTGCGAGAGGGAGATCCAGCATGCTTAAATCCGAAAATTCCAACGGCTCGAACGCCGGCAATGGTGCCAACGGCGGCGGCAACGGTCATGCGCCCGAAGTGAGCACCGGCCCGCTGCCAGGCTCGAAGAAGATCTACATTCCGGGCAAGCTGCATGCCGACGTGCAGGTGCCGCACCGGGAAATCGAGCTCGAGCCCTCGGCGATGGAGCCGCCGTTCCGGGTCTACGACACGTCGGGGCCCTACACGGATCCGGCCGCCGACATCGATATCCAGAAGGGCCTCGCGCCGATCCGGGCGGAGTGGATCCGCGCGCGCGGCGATGTCGAGGAATACGACGGGCGCGAAGTGAAGCCCGAGGACGATGGCTACCGCAACAAGGAGTCCGCCGAACTGCCGGCCTTCGATCTCGGCAACCGCAAGCCGCTGCGGGCCAAAGGCGGCGTTGCCGTCACGCAGATGGCCTATGCCAGGCGCGGCATCATCACGCCCGAGATGGAATACATCGCGATCCGCGAGAACATGGGCCGCGAGCAGGCGCTGGAAGCACCCTCCGGCGGCGAAAGCTATGGCGCTGAAATTCCGGCTATCGTGACGCCGGAGTTCGTGCGCGACGTGATCGCGCGGGGCCGGGCGATCTTCCCGTCTAAAATAAACCACCCCGAGACCGAGCCGATGATCATCGGCCGGAATTTCCTCGTGAAGATCAACGCCAACAGCGGCAACTCGGCGGTCAGCTCCTCGATCGCCGAGGAGGTCGACAAGATGGTCTGGTCGATCCGCTGGGGTGCCGACACGGTGATGGATCTCTCGACCGGCACCGACATCCACACGACCCGGGAATGGATCATCCGCAACTCGCCCGTGCCCATCGGGACGGTGCCGATCTACCAGGCGTTGGAAAAGGTCGATGGCGTGGCCGAGGACCTGACCTGGGAGGTCTACCGCGACACCTTGATCGAGCAGTGCGAGCAGGGCGTGGACTACTTCACGATCCATGCCGGCGTGCGGCTGCCATTCATCCCGATGACCGCCGAGCGTGTCACGGGCATCGTCTCGCGCGGCGGGTCGATCATGGCGAAATGGTGCCTCGCGCATCACGAGGAGAGCTTCCTCTACACCCGCTTTGCCGAGATCTGCGAGATCATGAAGGCGTACGACGTTTCGTTCTCGCTGGGCGACGGGCTGCGCCCGGGCTCCATCGCGGACGCCAACGACGAGGCGCAGTTCGCCGAGCTTCGCACGCTGGGCGAGCTGACCAAGGTGGCCTGGGAGCATGACGTCCAGGTGATGATCGAGGGCCCCGGCCACGTGCCGATGCACAAGATCAAGGTCAACATGGACGAGCAGTTGAAGCACTGCCACGAGGCGCCGTTCTACACGCTCGGGCCGCTGACGACCGACATCGCGCCCGGCTACGACCACATCACGTCCGCCATCGGGGCGGCGATGATCGGCTGGTTCGGCACGGCGATGCTTTGCTACGTCACGCCGAAGGAGCATCTCGGACTCCCGAACCGCGACGACGTGAAGGTGGGTGTCATCACCTACAAGCTCGCGGCCCACGCGGCGGACCTCGCCAAGGGCCACCCGGCGGCGCAGCAGTGGGATGACGCGCTCTCACGGGCGCGGTTCGAGTTCCGCTGGCGGGATCAATTCAAGCTGGCGCTCGATAGCGAGACCGCCGAGGCCTATCACGACGAAACGCTTCCGGCCGAAGGTGCCAAGGTCGCGCATTTCTGCTCCATGTGCGGGCCCAAGTTCTGCTCGATGCAGATCTCCCACGAGATCCGCGACACGGCGAAGAAGGGCATGGCCGACATGAGCGAGAAATTCCGCGAGGAAGGCGGCGAGATCTATCACAAGGTCGAGACGCCACCTGCGGCGGAGTAGCCCCGCCCTCGTCATTTCGACGAGGCACAGCTGAGGAGAAATCTTGTGTCCACTGCCGGCACTGTTGGCGGCGGAGGCAAGATTTCTCGCTCCGCTCGAAATGACGGGTGGGGTTAGCCCACCGCCTCTGCTTCCTTCACTGCCCAGTCCCAGAACGCCTTGATCTTCGGCTGGTCCGCGGTGCGCTCCGGGGCGACGAGGAAGTAGCAGAAGGCGATCGGGAGGGCGAACGCGAAGGGTTTGGCGAGGGTGCCGGCGGCGATGTCGTCGCCGATGAAGGCCGAGCTTGCGAGCGTCACGCCCTGGCCCGCCTTGGCGGCCTCGACCGCCATCTGCTCCTGCGAGAACACCGGACCGCGGGTGAGATCGATGCCGGCGGGGCCAGTGTCGACGCCTGCCGCCTTCAGCCACATGGCCCAATCGGGCCAGGAGTTTGCCTGCTGGCCCCAGTTCACATGCAGGAGCTGATGATGGCGGAGGTCGTCGGGGGTCTTGAGCGGTGGGGTTTCCCCGTCAACGCCATCGATCAGCGCCGGGCTGCACACCGGCACCACGGAGACGTCTTCGAGCAGGGGTTGCTCGCGCATGCCGGCATAGCCGCCGGCGCCATAACGGATGCCGAGGTCGATCGCGTCGCGGTCGAGATCGACGACCTGGTTGGTCGCGTCGATGCGGACGTTGATCTCCGGATAGGCGGCATGAAACCGTGCGAGCCGCGGCACCAGCCACTTGGCGGCGAAGTTGGGGGCGACGCTGACCGTGAGGCCGCCGGTGTCGGGTGCTGCCTGCATGTGTCCGGCCGCCTCGGCGAGATTTTCAAACCCGTCGCGGAGATATGGCAGCGCGCGCTGGCCCGCGTCGGTGAGCAGCAATGCCCGGGTGAGGCGGCGGAACAGCGGCTGGCCGACGAACTCCTCCAGCGTCTTGATCTGGTGGCTGACCGCGGCCGGCGTGACGTTGAGCTCCTCGGCCGCCTTCTTGAAACTGAGATGGCGGGCGGCGGCCTCGAAGGCCCGGAGCGCGTTGAGGGGTGGGAGCATCGCCATTCTGATAAGTTAGTATTTCTTGTTCATAAGGCAAGAAAGCATCGTTTGTGAATGTTGGTAATAAGTCGTTTTATTCGTTTCAACGCTAACACATGGTTGAAAGGAATTTGACATGAACACGATCTGGATGGCCAGCATGGCCCGTGCCGGTGGGATTGAAACCGACCCCGCAGACTGGATGCAGCGCCGTGACCGGCGTGCCCGCGCCGACAGCCAGAGCAGCTATCGGTATCGACAGGGCCTGTTCACGGCCGTTCAGCGGTTCGCGGTGTCCCGGATGGCGGCCTTCCGCCGCAACCGCGCGCTCTCGGTTGTTGGGGGGCTCGACTCCAGCACGCTCGAGGATATCGGCATCGTGCGGGGGCAGGTGCTGGAAATGCGCCGCGCGGCGAACGCCAACCTGCCGGCGTGGCGGCGCTCGGCCTAAACGGCCGGGCCCCACCCGGCGGGGCGCATTTCCGCCCGATTTCTCCCGGAAGGTTGACGGCACGGGGAGCGGACTGGCAGACAGCGGCATCGTGATGCTGCGCCTTGCGAGGCCGCTCTTTCTTGCAACTGTTCCGTGGAGATTTCGGACATGCCGATCACCCAGTTTCTCGCCCGCGCCGTGGGCGCACTTCTGGTTACCACCGCCATGGGCGCGCTGCCCGCCGCCGCTGCCTCGTTCGGGATGCCGACCTCCGAATATTCCGCGACCATGGTCTTCACCAGCGAAGGCGAGACCCAGCGCATGGACCACAGCTATGCCGGGAACCTGCAGCGCTTCGACATGAGCACGCCCCGGGGCAAGGCGGCGATGATCGTGGATGTGAAGGCGTCCCAGACGACGATGCTGATGGCGGCGCAGAAGATCGCGCTGGTGATCGATGGCCAGACCAAGATGGCCGACGCCATGCCCTACGGCACGCTGAACGACGCCGCGGCCGATGTCGCGATCACCAAGGAGGGCGCCGAGGAGATCAACGGCGTTGCGACCACGCGCTACAAGGTGGTGCACACCAAGGACGGCGAGGGCCGGTTCGACGGCCACATGTGGGTGACGCCCGAGAACATCATCGTCCGCTACAAGGGCAAGTCGACCAAGGACGGCAAGACGGTGAACATGGAAATGCTGCTCGAAAACCTCAAGCTGGGAGCCCAGGACCGGGCCAAATACAAGGTGCCGGGCGGCTTCCGCACGATGCGGGCCAATGCCGCGATGATGAAAGGCATGAAGGGGATGCCCGGCCTGCCGAAGTAGCGCTGCGCTGGCGCAGATACCGAAGGCATACGACCGGCTATTTGCATAGCCCATGTTGTTGACGATGCGTCTGAAAGGCCTAGATTCCGGTATATGCTAAAGCGGCTGTCGGGTTGTTTCCCTTTTCCGGGAAAGCCTTCGTGCGCTGCCAATTCAAGTATGAAAGAGGAGATCATGGATACCCTCAAGACGACTCTCATCGCCGTTGCGGGCATTGCGCTCGCAACCCCCGCGTTTGCGGAGGGCGGCTTCAAGCCGAATGCGCCGGAGTCCTTCTATGCTGACGCTGCCTATGCCAACGGCACATACCCGCGCTCGACCGTGGTGAATCACGAATACAATCACGGCCGCAACAAGAACCAGCTCTCGGCCACGAGCGCGATCACCCGCGAGACGGCTGACAATACCGGCAACAGTCTTGGCGCTGGCCGGGAAGCCAAGGGCACGCAGACGACGAATCCGAAGGACACGGATCTGTAGTCGAGCGACAGTTCCCGAAAAGCGGTCCCCTCGCGGGGGCCGCTTTTTTTTGGCCGTACGAGGCTCAGGCGATCTCGGTGACCTTGCGGGCGAAGATGTGGTCGAAGGTCGCCATCAGGACGGTCTCGCCCTTCTCGTTGATGCAGCAGTGGCGCATCACCACCGAGCCGTAATCGGGCCGGCTGCGGATCGGTTTGGTTTCGAGGACCTCGGTGTCGGTGTGCAGCGTCGAGTCCGGCAGGACCGGGCGCAGCCAACGGAAATCCGTGGCGCCCCGGCCGCCCCGCAGCCCCGGCCAGAACATGCCGCTGTCGAAGGCCATCCGCATCATGATCGTCAGCGTCTGAAACCCGCTGCCGATATGTCCG
>JAJFFI010000050.1 GCA_021776755.1 Alphaproteobacteria bacterium
GACGACGATCTGGGCGCTGGTTTTCACCGCTTGCTTCACGCTCGCCTGGATGGTCTCGGGCGCACCCATCGTCCGGCTGCTGACCGATCTGCCCGAAGTGCGCGCAGTCGCCTACGACCTGCTGCCCTGGGCCATCGCCGCGCCATTCGTCTCGGTCTGGAGCTTTCAGATGGACGGCATCTTCATCGGGGCGACCCGCGGCCCCGAGATGCGCAACGCCATGCTGGTCTCGCTGGTGCTGTTCATCGGCGCGACCTGGGCGCTGATGCCGCTCTGGGGCAACCACGGCCTCTGGGCCGCGTTCATGCTCTTCATGGCCACCCGTGGCGCCACACTCGCCATGTTCTATCCACGCCTCGCGCGGAGCGTGGGGGAGGCCTAGGCCCCCCTACTCCGCCGGCATGTCGTGGTACTGGCCGTCGCGGCCGAGGTATTTGCCGTCCTTGTAGAAGCTCTCCGCACCCGCGTCGTTCAGGACCTTGAGCATCGCCGGAAGCGGCTGGCCCTCGGCGGCGAGGCGCGCGATGACCTTCTTCGGGCCGAGCGCGTCGAGCAGCTCGAACGGACCCTTTTGCCAGGCAAAGCCCCAGCGCATGGCGCGGTCGATGTTGACCACGTCGTCGGCGATCTGGGGCACGAGGTCGGCGGCATAGAGCAGCGTGCCGCCCATCAGGTTCCACGCAAACTTGCCGGCGGCATCGTCGTTAAACATGAGCGTGCCCATGTCCTCATGGGCAGCGAGCAGGGTTTCGGATTTCGCCTCCCGCCAGGCGCCCGCCCCGCCATCGGCATCGAGATCGAAGGTCTCTTTCTTCTTCGAGCCGTCGTCGAGCTTGGTGACCTTGTAGAAGCCGCCGCCGGTCTTGCGGCCGAGCTGGCCCGCCGCGAGCATCTTCTGCTCCTCGGGCGGGAAGCTGGTGTACGCCCGCCCGGCGTCGTCCTTCGGCAGGTTCACGTCGAGGTTCTTGCCGACGAGATCCATGATATCGAGACCGATAAGATCGATCAGGCCGTAGAGCCCGGTCGGCGGCAGACCGACGGGGCCGTTCATCAGAAGATCGAGGTATTCCATCGAGAGGCCCGCCTGGCGCGCAGCCCTGGCCTCGTGCAGGCCCTTCAGCATCCAGAAGCAGCCGATGCGGTTGCCGATGAAGTTGACGGTGTCCTTGGCGTTCACGACGCCCTTGCCGAGGCGGCCGCCGATGAAGGCCGACAGCGCACCGATCGCCTCGGGCGTGGTGTCCTCGCCCGGGATCACCTCGCAGAGCTTCATGATCTTCACGGGGTTGAAGAAATGCGTGACGCCAATGTCCTGGCGGAGACGCGCCGGCTTGCCCTCGGTGATGTCGCGGAGCGGGATGCCCGACGTGTTGGTGGAGACGACGGAGCCGTCCTTGCGCAGCGGCTCGAGCTTGTCGAAGAGCGCGCGCTTGGTCTCGAGGTCCTCGACGATCGCCTCGCAGATCCAGTCGTAGTCGGCGATCTTCTCGAGATCGTCATCGAAGGTGCCGAGGGTAATACGCTCGGCCGCGGCCGGGTCGTCGACCGCCGGCGGGCGGCCGTTGATGATACGGTCGAGGGACTTTTCGGCGGCCTCCTTGGAGACATCCAGCAGGAGCACGTCGCACCCCGCCTGGGCGCAGGCCCCTGCGATGCCGAGCCCCATGGTGCCGCCGCCCAGAACCGCGACCGAATCAATGCTGCGTGCCATTTCCCGTGATCCTCTTGCTGTGCCTTCCCCTGCCGCGGCTCCTCAACAAGACCGCCCGGACTGCCAGGATATGATCCATGCGGCGGTGCGCGGGCGGGGACGGCCGGCAGGTGCTGAAACCGTTTGCGTGCCGCCGTTCTAGCCCGGCGCCCGGAACAGGTAAAGAGCGGGCGGCGCCCTGCAACCCGCGGACGCCAGATTATGCGGGACGGCGTGTATCCGGGGTTATGGCGGAGCCCAAACGCCACCGGTATGCTGCGCCATGGTGTCTATCGGATTGAGAGCCTTGGTGTTTGGCGGCGTGGCATTTGCCGCGACCGTGGCAGCCGTCCCGGCGTGGGCGCAGACAGCAACGGCGCTGCTGCCGCGGCCGTCGTTCGAACCGGCGCTCTCCTACGAGACCCTGAGCGCGCCGCATGCCTGGCGCGACAGCGTCACCTGGCGGATGACCCGGAGCGGCATCCTGACCGGCGAGCGGATCTGGCCACGCACGACCTGGCAGGCCCGCCTATTCGTGCGCCACACCTGGAAGCGGCATGGTGCGCTGATCGCCGAAGTGGCCGCGCGCGAAGGAGTGCCGGTCGAATACCTGCTTGCGGTTGCCGCCATCGAAAGCCGGGGCAACGCCCGGGCCGTACGCCGCGAGCCGGGCTATGTCTCCGACGGACGAACCCCGCACCGGGCCGTGCTGGGGATGACCCAAATGCTGCTGTCGACGGCGCGCGCGGTGATGAAGGACCGGCGGATCGACCGGCGCTGGATGTTCGATCCCGAGAACGCGCTGACGGCCGCGGCGCGCTACATGAAATCCCAGGCGCGGATCACCCGCTGGGATCCGCCGCTGGTGGCCGCGGCCTAC
Source organism: Alphaproteobacteria bacterium (assembly GCA_021776755.1). Classification (GTDB taxonomy): domain Bacteria; phylum Pseudomonadota; class Alphaproteobacteria; order JAJFFI01; family JAJFFI01; genus JAJFFI01. The sequence continues at coordinate 2,571 of JAJFFI010000050.1, forward strand.
AATGCCGGCGGCGTCTATCACCAGGATGGCGAGAAAAACCGCTGGAAGATGCGGAACTACCCGATCGGCTCAGGCGGCTACATCAACAAGTTCGTCTATTCGTTCAATGCGTCGCTGCAGATGTTCGGGCGCATGGAGGCGCCCCCCGTCTCCAGCATCGCGCAGGTCTTCCGTCACGGCATGCCGCCGCAGACCGCGCTCCGACCGGCGCCGAAACCGGCGGACCTCAATCCCGCCGACTACGACCCGCCGGAGAAGATCGAGGAATGAGACGGCTGGCGATCCCACTGGCGACGCTTCTGTTCGCGGGCGCGGCCTCGGCACAGGCGCCGGCCGATCAGAAATCCTGGGCCGCGCGCGTGACCCCTGCACCGGGGCCGGCCGCCGTGATCGGGAGCTACTCCAACGGCTGCGTGCGGGGCGCGGTGGCGCTGCCGCCGGAGGGCGACGGGTTCATCGTGTTGCGCCGCCAGAACAACCGGTTCTGGGGGCATCCGGATCTGGTGGCCTTTGTGAAGGACCTCGGCACGTTCACCAAGCGCAATCTCGACGGCGCCCTGATGGTCGCCGATCTGGGCCAGCCCCGGGGCGGGCCGATCACCGGCCATGGCAGCCATGAACTCGGGCTCGATGCCGACATCCGGCTGCTGATCGTGCCGCCCGAGGCGGTAACCGGAGACATGCGCCGGGCCCCCAAGGAAGTCGGCCTGGTGCGGGACTCGAAACCCGCCGGCAACGAGACGCTTGAGACGCGCATCTGGTCGGAAAAACACGTGCGGCTCTACGAGGCGGCGGCAAGGCATCCGAAGGTCGCCCGCATCTTCGCCCACCCGGTGCTGAAACGAACGCTCTGCGAGCAGGTGAAGGGGGATCGCG
>JAJFFI010000491.1 GCA_021776755.1 Alphaproteobacteria bacterium
ACGGCGACAAGCTGCGGCCCTTCTTCGAGCTCGACGCGACCCGCTGGCAGTGGACCCACGGCGTGCCCAAGGACAAGCTGGACCTGGTCAGCCCCGACACCTGGACGCACGACCAGGCGCTGCTCGACCGGCCCGGCAACAAGGACATCCAGCTGGGGATGTTCCTCTCCTACGGCACCAACGTGTCCCAATACCAGAAGTGGCAGGCGCTGTTCCGCCGCCACCAGCCGCCGGCGCTGATCGTCTGGGGCAAGGGCGACCAGATCTTTCCGCCCGCCGGAGCCCACCCCTACACCCGCGACCTGAAGCGCGTGGAGCTGCACCTGCTCGATACCGGCCACTTCGCGCTGGAGACGCATCTCGACTTCATCGCCGGCCGCATCCTCGCCTTCCTCGGCCGCACGGCCGGCGGTTGAGGATCGTCGGACGACCCGAATACCCCCGGGCTGTGGCGCCCCTCTCCCCCCGCAGCCCGACCCGACCGCCGGAGCCCCTCCCCTCCGACGCGGTCCCGTTGAAAGGGCGGTTGCCAGGATGGCAGCCGCCCTTTTTCCTGGTGTTCGGCCTGACCGGCCGCCCGCGCGGTCGCGCGGGTTGAAGCTTTCCTGGTGTTCGGCCTGACCGGCCGCCCGCGCGGTCGCGCGGGTTGACGCGATCCGGCAATCGGTGCCGCGCCGCTTCGAGCTGCGTGCAACGCGCGGCGGGGACCCGGGGCTCAGGTGGACGGACTAGGGCCGGTACGCCGCGATGGCGGGGAGGATTTCGGTTTCCGTCCGGGCGATATCTTCCGGGAAATCGATCTCGATCCAGGGGGTGCCGGTGACGTCTTCGGTGCCGAAGGCGTCAGGCTGCGCGAGGAGCACGTCGCGGATGGCTTCCTCGTAGGCGGTGGCCCGCGCGCCGGCGTCGACGTAGGCATTGGCGGCGGCGAGGATGGCGGTGGCGGTCTCGCGGTCGAGGCGGAAGAAGCCGACGGACTCGCCGATGGCGTCATACGTGGTGGTGCCGATGTCCTTGCGGAATTCGACGATGCGGCCGTCCCGGACGCAGATCTTCACCGGCTCGGGGCCGGGCACAAAGCCGCGGTCGAGCAGCATGGCGCTGGCGTGGCCGGTGTCGAGCAGGCGGTCGACCATGGCGCTGTGATAGAGCACGTCGGCATCCATCAGCAGCACGGCCGCGTCTGCCGTGAGCGCGCTTGAGGCTGCGAGCAGCGAGATCCCGCTGCCGTCGCGGAATTCGGGGTTGCGGACGGTGGTCACGTAATCGGCAGCGCCCACGGCCGCGATCTCGGCCTTGATGTCGTCTTCGCGATACCCGGTGACCAGGGTCAGGCCCGCGATACCGGCGGCGCGCAGGATGTCAAGGTGGCGCGCGAGCAGACTGCGGCCCTCGAACGCGAGCAGGGATTTCGGCGGGTGACCGCCCTCCTCCCCCCCGGGGCCTTCCCGCAGCCGCGACCCGACGCCGGCGGCCAGCATCACCGCTTTCACGACGGCGACGACGCGTATCTGCGGAAGAAACTCACGGCGATGACCGCGAGGTGGATGTGGGTGCCGATCGCGCCGAGGATCAGGAACACCATCGGGCCGAAGATCCAGATGATGGGCGCCATCAGGTAGATCGCATCCTCGACCGCGAACCCGCCGGCCTTGGCGTACGCCATTTCCTCGATCCCCTGGCGCTGCTCATCGATGTACTGGAGCGTGGTGTTGATCAGGACCGCGAGACAGGTCGAGCCGCCAATGGCGACGACCCACATGTCGAGTCCCGCGCCGGAGAGCCCGAAGCCGTGCCAGCCGCCCTGCATCGCGCCGATGCCGAGGCCGAGGAACAGCAGCGCATAGCTGAGCGCGCCGGTCACGAAATCAAGATAGAAACCGAGCTTGCTGGTCTTGCCCGTGAGCCGGGCAAGCTCGCCGTCGGCGTGATCGGCAAACCGCGCGAACACGAAGATCCCCGCCGCCCAGTGGGCCAGCGCCCTGTCGCCGGTCACGAACATGCCGATGGCCATCAGCTCAATGTCGAAGATTGCCACCGTCAACTGGTTCGGCGTGACCGGCGTGCGGGCGAGCGGGCGCGCGATCAACACGCGGGCGAAGCGCTGATCGTAGAGCTCCTGCCCGCCGTCGCGGTGGGACGTGGGTTTGTCGGCCGGGTCCGTCATGGGTTCTGCGGGCGGTTTGGCGATATGACAGATATGTGACGATTCGCCGCGCGCTGTAAAGCTCCGCTGTAAAGCGCCGTTCCGGGAGCACAACGACCCCTATTTTCCCGACGTCCGGCTAGGTCACGGGAACCAGTTTCACGCCTTTGAGCCGGTAAAGCCGGTCGCGCATTCCGCTGCCCGAGCCGACGCCCTTCAACAGGACCTGACCCTTTGCGGGAACCTCTACCGCGACCGCCTGGCCCTCGAAGACCCGCACGGGCCCGCCGCCGCGCGTGACCCAGATCTGGTGCTGGCAGCCACTGCTGGCGCCGCAATGGAGTGTCGCCATGTCGCAATCGAGTTCGCCGAGATTGACGATATGGTCGGGCGCGCCGTCGCCG
>JAJFFI010000492.1 GCA_021776755.1 Alphaproteobacteria bacterium
GTGCTGCAGATCCTTGGCCTCCTGGAGGCCTTCGATCTCGCCGGGAAAGACCCGGCCTCGGTCGAGGTCGCGCACCTGCTGGCCGAAGCCGGCAGCCTCGCCTTCGCCGACCGCAACCAGTACGTCGCCGACGCCGACGTCGTCACCGTCCCGGTCGAGGGCCTGCTCGACCGCGATTACCTCAAGTCCCGTGCGATGCTCATCGAGCTCGGCAAGTCCATGGGCCGCGCCGAGCCGGGCGAGCCGCCGGTCAAGAAAGGCGCCTTGCCGACCTACGGCAACGGCCGCGCGCCGGAGCTTCCGTCGACCACGCATTTCAGCATCGTCGATCAATGGGGCAACGCGGTCTCCATGACGTCCAGCATCGAGAACGCCTTCGGCGCGCGCCTCATGGTCCGGGGCTTTCTGCTCAACAACCAACTCACCGATTTCTCCTTCGCGCCGACGTCCTACGGCAAGCCGGTCGCCAACGCCGCCGGCCCCGGCAAGCGCCCCCGCAGTTCGATGTCGCCGACATTGGTGTTCGACCAGGACGGCAACCTCGTTCTGGCACTCGGCTCCCCGGGTGGCCCGCTGATCATCGGCTTCGTCGCCCAAACCCTGGTCGCGATCCTCGACGGCGGGCTCGATCCCCAGGCCGCGATCGATCAGCCCCGCGTCGTCTCGACCAACGGCCGCGTCCATGTCGAGGCCGACGCCCAGGGCTACGCGCTCTCGCCCCGGCTCACCGCGATGGGCCACAACGTCGTCTTCCGCCGCATCACCAGCGGCCTCCACGCCATCCGCATCCGAAAGGACGGCACGCTCGCCGGCGCCGCCGACCCCCGCCGCGAAGGCGTGGCGCTTGGGGACTGATGGCATGATATGGCGCGCCCTCATCTTCGCCGTCTGCCTCGCTCTGCCCGCGTCATATCTGGCCGCCGCCGATTATCCGCCCGCGTTCACGTCCCAGGGCCATCACTACGTCCTCTACAAAACGCCGTTCGCGGCACCGCTCTCCGAACTCCGCGACGCCGAGGGCCGGCCGTTCTCGCTCGACCGCTACCGCGGCCGGGTCGTGCTGCTGAACTTCTGGGCCACCTGGTGTGCGCCCTGCGTCCACGAGATGCCGGACCTCAACCGCCTGCAGCACGCACTCGGCGCAAAGGGCCTCGCCGTGGTGCCGGTTTCGCTCAACCGCAGCCCGGTGACGGCCGGCGACTTCCTCCGCATGCTCCGCCTCGACGCCCTGCCGCTGATCCTGGACTCCGAAGACGCGACCTACCGCGCCTTCGGCCCGGGCGGCCTCCCGGCCACCTACATCATCACCCGCACCGGCCAGGTCCACGGCTACTTCCGCGGCCCCGCCAGCTGGAACGGCCCCGAGGGCCGCCGCCTGCTGCAATGGTATCTGGATCGAAAGGAGTAGCGGCACGCCGCTGCCCCCGGCGCCTATCTTTGCTGTGACTTTGGGCCGCATTCCGCTAGAAAGCGCCCATGCCCTATGCCTCTCTCCGCGATTTCATCGAGCGCCTTGAGCGCGACGGCCGTCTGGTCCGTGTGGCGCACCCGGTCTCGCCGGTGCTCGAGATGACCGAGATCCAGTCCCGCGTCATCCGTGAGGGCGGGCCCGCGATCCTGTTCGAAAACGTGGTGCGGGAGGACGGCACCAAATACGGCATGCCCGTGCTGGTGAACCTTTTCGGCACGGTGGAGCGCGTCGCCTGGGGCATGGACCGCACGCCCGAAGAACTCCGCGAGGTCGGCGAGACGCTCGCTTTCCTGCGCCAGCCCGATCCCCCCGGCGGATTTCGCGAGGCGCTCGACATGCTGCCGCTCGCCAAAACCGTCATGGCGATGAAGCCGAAGACGGTCGGCAAAGCGCCCTGTCAGGAGGTCGTGCTCACCGGCGACGACATCGATCTTTCCGCGCTCCCGATCCAGACCTGCTGGCCCGGTGAGCCCGCGCCGCTCATCACCTGGCCACTCGTCGTGACGCAAGGCCCGGACCCGGAGAACGACAAGGCCGACGTCTTCAACCTCGGCATCTACCGGATGCAGGTGACCGGGCGCGATACCACCCTCATGCGCTGGTTAAGACACAGGGGAGGCGCGCAGCACCACGCCCGCTGGAAGGTGGAAAAGCCCGAGCCATTGCCCGCCGCCGTCGTTCTGGGTGCGGACCCCGGCACCATCCTCGCCGCCGTCACCCCGGTCCCGGACACGCTCTCGGAGTACCAGTTTGCGGGGCTTCTCCGTGGGAAAAAGGTCGAGCTGGTCGATTGCAAGACCGTCCCGCTCAAGGTCCCGGCCGAGGCCGAGATCGTGCTCGAGGGCCATGTCTCGCTCACCGACTATGCCGACGAGGGCCCCTACGGCGATCACACCGGCTACTACAACGCGGTCGAGCCATTCCCGGTCTTCACCGTCTCGGCGATCACGCGGCGCAAGCAGCCGATCTATCTCTCGACCTACACCGGCCGCCCGCCGGACGAGCCGTCGGTGCTTGGCGAGGCGCTGAACGAGGTCTTCGTCCCCCTCATCCGCCAGCAGTTCCCCGAGATCACCGATTTCTGGCTGCCGCCGGAAGGGTGTTCGTACCGCATCGCCGTGGTCTCCATGAAGAAGGCCTACCCCGGCCACGCCAAGCGCGTGATGATGGGCGTGTGGAGCTATCTCCGCCAGTTCATGTACACCAAGTGGGTGATCGTCGTGGACGACGACATCGACGCGCGCGACTGGAAAGACGTCATGTGGGCGATCTCGACCCGCATGGACCCCGCCCGCGACGTGACCCTCATCGAGAACACCCCCATCGACTACCTCGACTTCGCCGCCCCCGAGTCCGGCCTCGGCTCCAAGATCGGCCTCGACGCCACCAACAAATGGCCCCCCGAGACCAAACGCGAATGGGGCCGCCAGATCGAGATGGACCCGGAGACGAAGGCCAAGGTCGACGCAATGTGGAAGGACCTGGGCCTGTCGCGACCCAGAAACTCCACCTCATCCTGAGGAGCCGCGAAGCGGCGTCTCGAAGGATGCCCCCCGTCACCCATGCCCTCCGCGCCGTCGCATTCAAGTCAGAGGCGTACGCCACAAACTCCCGGTGTCATTCTCGCGCGGCCTTCGGGGGTGCCACCAAAAAAAAGCCCGCCAGGTCCCCCCGGCGGGCCGTCGTCATCGCCATCCGGCGACGGGTCAGCCGATCACTGCAATCTTGTCGGCGGCGAGTTTGCCGTTGCGTCCCGGGGTCAGTTCGTACTCCACCTTCTGTCCCTCGCGCAGTCCGCCCTGGATGCCGGCGGCTTCCAGGGCCGTGATGTGGACGAAGGCATCGGTGCCACCTTCGGCCGGTTCGATAAAGCCGTAGCCCTTGGTCATGTTGAACCACTTGACGGTTCCTGTAGTCATGGAACTGGTCCTTTCCCTAACTCCTTCAGTCACAACGCGCACCCCGGCAAGGCGCCGGTCCAGGCCGGCAATTCGGCTCCAGGGCCGGGCGCCGGGGGCGTACGGTCTCACATTTCCGGGGGCAGGCGGACGGCATGAGCTGTTCGACCAGAAACTCCAGGCCATGTAATCCCACTGGAAATAATACCCGAGAATCCTGCCGGCGGGCGAAAATTTTGCGACCTGACGTTGTTGCTCTGCACAATAGCGCAACGCCAGAACGCGGCCCGGCACCATTTTCGTCCGCGCTGTCCGGCACCCTTTCCGCCGCCATTTCCGGCGCGCGTCAGTCCTTCTTTTTTTTCTTGGATCTCTTCGGCAGCGCGTCGCGCACCGCTTCGCCCGGACCGGTGAAATCCGTGACCCCGCTTTCGAGCGCATAGCAGGCGAGGCGGACGGTGCGGGGCACCTCCACCGCCTTGCCGTCGCGTTCGCCTTTCTCGTAGTACTGCACCACCCGGCGCTTCAGCCCCAGCAGCTCGGCCGCCTGTTTCTGGCTGAGCCCGAGGCCTTTGCGCCAGCTCCGGAAGGACCCGGACGCCATCCCCTCCGGACTTTCACCGGATTTGCCACTGCCAGACTTACCGCTCATTTTGCGCTCATCTCGTGATCGTCCTGTGCTCGGTGCCCGAAGGCGCCACGTACCGGCAGGCTGAAGGTTGACGGGGGACATGTTCGGTCTCGTACCGGAAGGGCGGGAATTGTGGCCCATGCCGCCGGGCCTGTGAAGGCCCGCCATTTTCCCACCCATCGCCTTACGGCGCTATCCCCTGGCCCGCACGAATATCAGTGCCTGAACGGCCCCGCATTGAATAAGCAACCCCGCCCGCGATGCGATACGATGGCGCGAGAATTTCACAAGGAGCCCCGCCATGACCCCGAACCTGCCAGACATTGCCGCGCTTTACGCCGGCCTGAACGCGCTGCTCGCAATCGCGCTCTCGATCAACGTCGTCATGAACCGCGCCAGGAGGAAGATCGATCTCGGCGACGGCGGCAACATGGATCTGCTGCAGGTCATCCGCGCCCACGGCAACAATGCGGAATACCTGCCGCTGGCCCTCCTCCTGTTGGCGCTGATCGAGATGACCGGCGCGCCGCCGTTCGCGCTCCATATCATCGGCATCCTGCTCACGCTCGGCCGCCTGCTGCATGCCCAGGGCCTGCTGTCGAAGCCCGGCGCCTCGGTCGGCCGCGTAGCCGGCCAGTCCGCCACTTGGCTCGCCCTCCTCGCGGCAGCCCTTTTCGCCCTCTACATCGGCGTCACCGGCCCGATGACGGGGTAGGGCGCACTCTGGCGGAAGGGGAACTTCCATTGCCGCTCCTGCCCTGAACGTATCGACGGGCGCAGGACGGCTTTCTCTGTGCTTCTGTGATCAATTTTTTCCAAATGGCGGTCGCCAATCATTGATCCCGAGGCAAAACTCCCTATATGAACATCATCCTATTTTGCCAGCCCGATCCGGCACCGAATGATGACAAATGATGACATCAACCGCAGAATCGGCGATCTATATAAAACAACGGCTTACGCCTGAAAAATGCTAACAAAAGCTAACATTTTCCGCAGAATCGTGGTGTCAGGATACCGCATCCGGAAGGTGGGGCCGACATGACCGAGAACCTGCTCGCCAACGAGCCGGTGCTGCGGCTCTCCGCCTTCCTCGGCATCTTCGCGTTGATGGCGGTCTGGGAGCTGCTCGCGCCGCGCCGCCCGCTCTCGGTGTCGAAGCCCGGGCGCTGGGCCAACAACATCGGCATCGTGGTTGTCGATACCCTCACGCTCCGCGTCCTGTTCCCGACGCTGGCGGTCGGGGTAGCACTCTGGGCCGAATCCCGGGGCTGGGGGCTTTTCAATCTTGTGGAGGCCCCGGCCTGGCTTGCAATCCCGGTGGCGGTGCTGGCCCTCGATCTGCTGATCTATGGCCAGCACGTGGTGACGCACAAGGTGCCGCTGCTGTGGCGCCTGCACATGATGCACCACACCGATCTCGACCTCGATGTCACCTCGGGCGCGCGCTTCCATCCGGTCGAGATCGTGCTGTCGATGCTCATCAAGATGGCCTTCGTGCTCCTGATCGGCGCCCCGGCCGTCGCCGTGCTGATCTTCGAGGTCCTGCTCAACGCGACCGCCATGTTCAATCACTCGAACGTCCGCCTGCCTCTCGAGCTCGACCGCCGCCTCCGCCTTGCCGTGGTCACCCCCGACATGCACCGGGTGCATCATTCGGTGGTGCGCGGCGAGACGGATTCCAATTACGGCTTCAATCTGCCCTGGTGGGACCGTATCTTCGGCACCTACACCGACCAGCCCGCGGCGGGCCACGACGGCATGACCATCGGCCTGCCGGACTACCGCGATCCTCGGCGGCTCACCCTGTTCAAGCTGCTTGCGTTGCCGTTCGCACCGCTCAAGTTCCGCTCGAAACCCGAAACGGAGACGAAATGACCGATTTGCCCGACCGCAGCGCGCTGCTCGAAACCCTGATCGACAAGGCGCTGAAATCCGGTGCCGACGCCGCCGACGCGGTCTGCATGGACAACGTCTCGGTCTCGCATATGCAGCGTCTCGGCGAGATCGAGAAACTCGAGCGCGCCGAATCGAACGACGCCGGGCTGCGGGTTCTGATCGGCAAGCGCCAGGCAATCGTGTCGTCGACGGACTTCGGCACGGCGGCGCTCGACGAACTGGTCGAGCGCGCGGTCGCGATGGCCCGCTCGGTGCCGGAAGACCCCTACACCGGTCTTGCCGAACCCGGCCAGCTCGCGCAGTCGTATCCGGAAGATCTCGACCTTGCCGACCCGGAAGAGCCCGCGCCGGAGCGCTTGATCGAGCTTGCCCGCACCTGCGAGGAGGCGGCGCGCGCGGTCGAGGGTGTCACCAACTCCGAGGGTGCTGAGGCGGGCTGGGACCGCACCGCCGTCACGCTGGCCGGCTCCAACGGGTTTGCCGGCAGCTACGCCCGCACCAGCCACTACATCAGCGTCTCGGTGGTCGCGGGCGAGGGCACCGCGATGGAGACCGATTACGACTATTCCCACACCGTTCACGGCGAGGACCTCGACGATCCCGCGAAAGTCGGCCGGTCTGCCGGCGCGCGCGCGGTGGCGCGGATCAATCCGAAGAAGGTCGCCACGAAAAAGGTGCCGGTCGTTTATGATCCGCGCGTGTCGGCCAGCATGATTGGACACCTCACCAGCGCGATCAACGGGGCGGCGATCGCGCGCGGCACCAGCTTTCTCAAAGACCACATGGACAAGCAGGTGTTCACCGACGGTATCGTCATCGTCGACGACCCGCACCGCCGCCGGGGGCTCCGCTCGAAAGCGTTCGATGCCGAGGGCGTGGCGAACCGGCGGCGCAATCTGATCGACAACGGCCGGCTGACGACCTGGCTGCTCGATATCCGGTCTGCCAACCAGCTCGGGGCCGAGACCACGGGCCACGCCGCGCGCAGCACGTCGTCGCCACCAAGCCCTTCGGCGACCAATCTCTGGATGGAGCCGGGCAGCGTCAGCCGCGCCGATCTCCTCGCTGGCATCACCGACGGGCTCTACATCGACAGCCTGATCGGCTTCGGCGTGAACGGTATTACCGGCGATTATTCGCGCGGTGCGTCCGGCTACTGGATCGAGAACGGGGAGCTTGCCTGGCCGGTCAGCGAGCTGACGGTGGCGGGAAATCTGAAGGACATGTTCCTCCATCTGATTCCCGCCGACGATCTCGAATTCAAGTATGCGGCCAATGCCCCGACGCTCCGCATCGACGGTATGACGGTCGCCGGTCAGTAGGGAGAGGGGGTCAGAGGCCTGCCGGGCGCAGCAGGTTGAGGCGATAGGGGGAGATGCGGCACAGCACCGGCAGGCCGGTCGTGATGTCGCCGTCGATCTGCACCGGCTCGGACGCAGCCCCCTCGATCTGGATCTGGCTGCCGCCGACGATCCGCACATCGTCCAGTTTCGTGTGGCGGCCAGACAATGTTGCAAGAACGTAACGAAATCTGCTCCATCGCCCCGGACGCTCGAACAGGACGGCATACAGAACGGGATCGTCGATGCGGGCGTCCGGCGCCGAGAAGAATTTTCCGGCGTAGTGCCGCCCGTTGGCGACGATGACGGAGGCGGCGGTGAACTGCTCCTGGTCGACGGTGACGCGGTAGCTCGCATCGGGCGCGCGGGTCATCTCTTTCAGTGACTGCCAGACGTAGGCGAACTTGCCGGTCCATTTCTTGAGCGTCAGATTGATCTCGGCGCAAACATGGGCGTCGAACCCGCAACCGGCCATGATCGCGAACGGGGTGCCGTTCACTTCGCCGAGGCACACCTCGGCCGGCTCGGCCCGGGCGATCACTTCGGCCACCACGTCGGGGTCCTTGACCAGACCGATCTCGCGCGCCAGCACATTCGCCGTGCCGAGCGGAATGATGCCGAGCAGCATCTGGCTTCCGTCGAGCCCGCGGATCACCTCGTTGATCGTCCCGTCGCCGCCGGCCGCGACGACGGTGTCATAGCCCCCGGGCTGGCCGTGGCCGGCGGCCGCGTCGCGCGCCATCTGCCAGGCGTCGCCCGGCCCGTCGGTTTCGCGGACCTCCCATTTGCAGCCGCATTTCTGGATGTGGCGGAGCGTCATGTTGAAGCGGTCGCGCCGCCGCTTCCGCCAGGCGGCATTCGGGTTGAAGATCACCAGCACACGCCGCGTGCTTCGTGTCTGGCCGCGGGCGGCGTCTTGCGCAGTCATGATGTTCATCGGATCACTTTGGAATGCACTTTCGACAACGGGGCGGCGCAAGCATGGCGGAAAGATGTAAAGAACCCCTTTGGATGCGCGTTGACTAACCAAAGCGCTCCGGTCTGGCAAGCGGGGCGTCGGCAGTACTGCCGGCCGTCACGGATGCGTAACAAATTCGTCACGCACGGGTCACCACTGCCAGGTACTTCTCTGTCATGGCACTGCGACCTGTTTCCAGCGGGACGACTGTCCAATGAATATGCCGATCCCGTCGCCCGCGGTTCCCGCACATGACGGCAAGCGACGCTTCCGGACGATCTGGATTTCCGACATCCATCTCGGAACCCGTGGCTGCAAGGCGGATTTCCTGCTCGATTTTCTCAAACGCACCGAGTCGGAAAAGCTTTACCTTGTCGGCGACATCATCGACGGCTGGCGCCTGAAGAAATCCTGGTACTGGCCACAGTCCCACAACGATGTGGTTCAAAAAGTGCTTCGCAAGGCGCGCAAGGGGACCGAGGTCGTATTCCTGCCGGGCAATCACGACGAGATGTTCCGGACCTTTCTCGGCCTGCATTTCGGCGGTGTCAAAATCGCCAACAAGGCGATCCACACGACCGCCGACGGCCGCCGCTTGCTCATCCTTCACGGCGACCGCTTCGATGGCGTCGTGCGCTATGCGCGCTGGGTCGCGTTTCTGGGCGACGGGGCCTATGCGCTCGCGCTGTTGGCCAATCACTGGTTCAACATCGCACGCCGCAGGCTCGGTTATCCCTACTGGTCGCTCTCCGCCTGGCTCAAGCAGCGGGTGAAGAACGCGGTCAAATACATCGACTGCTATGAAGAGGCGGTCGCCAGTGAGGCGCGTCGCTGCGACGTCGATGGTGTGGTGTGCGGCCATATCCATCATGCCGAGATGCGCCGGATCGGCGGCGTGCTCTACTGCAACGACGGCGACTGGGTCGAAAGCTGCACCGCGCTGGTCGAGCATTTCGACGGCCGGCTCGAGATGCTGAACTGGGCCGAGATACGGGGGTTTTCGATGTTGCAGCCGACGGTCGACGCGACATGAGAATCCTCATTTTCACCGATGCGTGGTACCCGCAGGTGAACGGCGTCGTCCGCACGCTCGACACGGTTTCCGGCAAACTCCGCGGACAGGGCCATGAGGTCGACGTCGTCTCGCCGGACCTCTTCGCCGGCTTTCCGTGCCCGACCTATCCCGAAATAAGGCTCGCCCCGTTCGCCGGCCGCCGCATCTCGCGGCTGATTGCGGATCATGCCCCCGACGCCGTCCACATCGCGACCGAAGGGCCCGTGGGCCTTGCCGCCCGCAACGTCTGCGTCCGGGAGAACCTGCCCTTCACGACCTCGTTTCACACCAAGTTTCCGGAGTACGTCCACGCCCGGTTCCGGTTCCCGGTCTCCTGGAGCTATGCTTTCCTGCGGTGGTTTCACGGTCCGGCGGGCGCCATCATGGTGGCCACCAAATCGCTCCGCGACGAACTGACGGACCTCGGCTTCCGCAATCTCGTATGCTGGTCGCGGGGTGTCGACACGGCACTGTTCCAGCCCTATCCCGATGCCGGGCTCGAAGGAGAGCGGCCGATCTCGCTGTACTGCGGCCGGGTCGCGGTCGAAAAATCCATCGAGGACTTCCTGCAACTCGATCTGCCGGGCACCAAATACGTCGTCGGCGGTGGCCCGCAACTTGCCGAGTTGAAGCGGAAATATTCCGGCACCGTCTTCACCGGCTACCGGACAGGGGAGGCGCTGGCCCGCACGGTCGCGGGCGCCGATGTCTTCGTCTTTCCGAGCCGCACCGACACGTTTGGCCTTGTCCTGCTCGAGGCGATGGCCTGCGGTGTTCCGGTCGCCGCCTACCCGGTGACGGGTCCCCTCGACGTAGTTGCGGATTCTGGCGCGGGCGCGCTGCATGAAGACCTCGGGATCGCTGTCGCCCAGGCCCTCGCACTCTCCCCTGAAGTCTGCCGGAAACACGCGCTCGAATATTCGTGGGAGCGGTCGGCCGGACAGTTTCTCGCCAATCTCCACACGATTCCGCGGTCAGCCGCGGAAATGGCCGCCGCCTGACGAACCGGTTGGTTTTCGGAAACCCCGCATGATAAACCCTGCGGGAGACTGACCGCGCGGCGATGGGCCCGCGTTCCGGGAGCCAACGCCTTGGCGAAAAAGAAAAAAGCGAAGCTGCGGCTCGACCGCCACACATGGACGCTCGTCCGGCGTCTGCTGGTCGAGCATGTCCGCCCGCATGTGCCGCGGCTGATGATGGCGTTTGTTCTGATGGCGGTCGTGGCCGGCACGACGGCCGCGCTCGCCTGGCTGATCCAGCCCATCCTCGATGGCGCCGATCCGCAGGCGGCCAAAGACCTCGCGGTCGCGACCGGGCAGGCCAAGGTCGAGATGGAAGCCTGGCTCAAGGACGCTAACTACCAAGCGCTGCATTTCTATGCAGTGATGATCCTCGCAGTATTTGTCGTGCGCGGCATCGCAACTTACGGCCAGGGTGTGATGGTGCAGAAGGTCGGCCAGCGCATCCTCGCCGATATTCAGGTCCGCATGTACGAACACGTCATCCGCTCGGACATCGCCTTCTTCCACCGCAATTCGGTCGGCAGCCTGATCTCGCGCTTCAACAACGACATCCAGTTGATGCGCAACATGGTGACCTCGGTTCTCACCAACATCGGCAAGGACCTGCTGACGCTGATCGCGCTGGTCGCGGTGATGTTCTACCAGGACTGGATCCTGTCGCTGATCACCTTCGTGCTCGGCCCGGCGGTGATCATACCCATCGTCCGTCTCGGCCGCCGCATGCGCCGCGTTTCGGTCGACGCCCAGGAGGAGATGGGCGAGTTCACGACGTTGCTGGAAGAAACCTTCCAGGGGGCCCGCCACGTCAAGGCATATGGCATGGAGGCCTATGAGGTCGAGCGCGCCGGCGGGCTGATCGACCGCATCTTCCGGCTGATCTACAAGTCGGCCAAGGTCCGCGCCATGAGCTATCCAATCATGGAGACGATCGGCGGCTTTGCCATCGTCGCGGTGCTGATCTACGGCGGCTATCAGGTGATCGAGGGCAACAAGACCACCGGCATTTTCTTTTCTTTCGTGACGGCGCTGCTGCTCGCGTTCGAACCGGCCAAGCGCCTCGCCAACCTCAACGCCAACCTGCAGGAAGGCCTTGCCGCGGCCGACCGGGTGTTCGAGCTGATCGACGCGGCTCCCGAGATCGTCGACGCGCCGGACGCAAAGCCCATCAAGGTTACGAAGGGCGAGATCACTTTCGAGGGCCTGCGGTTCTCCTACCGCGCGCCCGATGAACAACACCCCGCCCTTGACGGCATCGATCTGAAGGTTCCGGCGGGCAAGCTCGCGGCCCTGGTGGGCCCGTCCGGAGCCGGCAAGTCCACCATCTTCAACATGATCCCGCGCTTCTACGACCCGGACGAGGGCCGCGTGGTGATCGACGGGCAACCGATCCGCGACGTCACGATCGAATCGCTCCGGGCCAATATCGCGCTGGTCAGTCAGGAGGTCAGCCTCTTCGACGACACCGTCCGCGCCAACATCATGTACGGCAAGCCGGCCGCCACCGAGGAAGAGATCGCGGCCGCTGCCCGCAATGCCGCGGCCCACGATTTCATCATGGCGCTCCCGGAAGGCTATGAGACCCGGGTCGGCGGCCGCGGCATGAAGCTCTCCGGCGGCCAGCGCCAACGCATCGCCATCGCGCGCGCGATGCTAAAGGACGCACCGATCCTGCTGCTCGACGAGGCCACATCGTCCCTCGACACCGAGTCCGAGCGCGCGGTGCAGAAGGCGCTTGAAACCCTGATGAACGGGCGCACGACCCTGGTGATCGCGCATCGGCTCTCCACCGTCGTCGATGCCGACATCATCTACGTCATGGAGGGCGGCCGCATCACCGAGTCCGGGACCCACGCCGAACTGCTCGGCAAGGGCGGCATGTACGCGCGCCTCTATGCCATGCAGCTTGCCACCGAACCCGAGGCGCCCGCCGCAGACCGGTCCGCAAAGGTCCGGGGGGCCGGAGGCTGAGACGTGCGCCTCGACAAACGCATCCTCAAAAGCCCGGCCGCCCAAAAGGCGCTCGCGTTCGTGGTCGCCCACTGGATCCGCTTCACCTGGCGGACGATCCGCTGGCAGCGCATCGGCTGGGACGGGCTCGATGCGCACCTCGCCGCGGGCAAGCCGCTGATCGTCTGCTTCTGGCATGGCCGCCTCGCGATGATGCGTTTCGGCTGGCCGGATCAGGCGCCCCCCATCAGCATCCTGATTTCCGCGCATCCCGATGGCCGGGTGATCGCCGAGGCGATGCATTTTCTCGATATCGGCACGGTCAAGGGCTCGAGCGGCAAACCCGTCACCGGTGCCATTCGTGAAATGCGCGCCCTGCTTGCGGCAGGTGAATGCGTCGGCATTACGCCCGACGGACCCAAGGGCCCGCGCATGCGTGCGCAAATGGGCGCGGTCAAGCTCGCGGCCATGACCGGCGTGCCGCTGCTGCCGGCGACCTATTCAGTCAGCCGCCGCAAGGTGCTCGGCACTTGGGACCGCTTCCTGGTGCCGTGGCCGTTCGGGCGCGGGGTGTATCACTGGGGCCCGCCAATCGAGGTGCCCGAAGGCGCCGACCGGGAGGTCCTGGAGGACCGCCGCCGCGCGCTCGAAGACGCCATGAACGCGCTTACCGCCGAAGCCGACCAGCACTGCAACCAGACCGCGATCGCTCCGGCCGAACCACGGGTCCGCGCCGGCGCCGGGCAGGTGACGTCGTGACCCGCGTGCTCATCCCGCTCTACCGGCTGGCGACGACCCTCGGCCTGCCCGCGATCAGTCTCATGCTCCGACGCCGCCGCGCCTCCGGCAAGGAAGATGCGGCGCGCGCGCCCGAGCGCCGCGGCATCGCCACCCGCCCCCGCCCCGAAGGTCCGCTGCTCTGGATCCACGCGGCGAGCGTCGGCGAATCGCTCTCGATCCTGACGCTCATCGCGCGCTTGCGTGAGCTCCGCCCGGGGATGAACATCCTGGTCACGACCGGCACCGTGACGTCCGCCGGCCTGATGGCGCAGCGCCTGCCGCGGGGGGCGACCCACCAGTATGTCCCGGTCGATCGCCCGGCCTGGGTGCGCGCCTTTCTCGATCACTGGCATCCGGATGCGGCGCTCTTCGTCGAGTCCGAGCTCTGGCCGAACCTGGTGCTCGAAACCCACCGCCGGAAAATTCCCTCGGCGCTGATCAACGGGCGCATGTCGACGCGCTCGTTCGCGCGCTGGCGGCGGATGCAGGGTTTCATCGGCCCGATCCTCGGCGGCTTCGATCTCGTGCTGGGCCAGACCCCGGAGGATGCCGAACGCTTCGCCCGTCTCGGCGCGACGAACACGGGCTGCGCCGGTAACCTGAAATACGCGGCGGGTCCGTTGCCGGTCGACGAACTTGACCTCGCGCGTGTCCGGAAGGCGCTCGCCGGCCGCCCGCTGTGGCTCGCGTCCAGCACCCACCCCGGCGAGGACGAGCAGATCACGGTTGCCCACACGTCGCTCGCCGCGCGGTATCCCGACCTGCTGACAATCCTGATCCCCCGGCATCCGTCGCGCGGCGGGGCAATTGCCAAACTCCTCACGGGCGCAGGCCTGACGTATGCCCGGCGAAGCGAGGGCGCCCCGGTTACATCCGGGACGGCGGTCTATCTCGCCGACACGATGGGCGAGCTCGGCCTTTTCTATCGCCTTGCCGGGATCGTCTTTATCGGCGGCTCGCTGGTGCGTCACGGCGGGCAGAACCTGCTCGAGCCCGCGCATCTCGACAGCGCCCTGCTGGCCGGCCCGCACCTGTTCAACTTCGCCGCGATCGAGCAACGCATGAAATCAGCAGACGCGCTCCTTCAGGTTTCGGGCGCGGCCGATCTCGCCGTCGAGGTGGGCAAGCTTCTTGCTGACGAGCCCGCCCGGAAAGCCCGCGCCGTAGCCGCGAAAGCGGTAGCCGCCAGCGAGGCCGGCGTGCTCGACGCCTGCATGGAGCAGATCATGCCGTTGCTCGAGCGCATGACGCCCGATGGAAAACCCGAAGGAGCAAGCCATGCGCACGCCTGAATTCTGGGGATCGCGCGAGCATATCATGGGGCGGATGCTGGCCCCGGCGGGCGCGCTCTATGGTGCGGCGGCGGGTCTCCGCGGCATGGTCACCCGCGCGCAGCAGGTCGGCATTCCGGTGATCTGCGTCGGCAATCTGGTGGCGGGCGGCGCGGGGAAGACGCCGGTCGCGATGTCGCTGGCAGGCCTCGCGCGGGAGTTCGGCAAGACCGCTCATCTGTTGTCGCGCGGCTACGGGGGCCGGCTTGCTGGCCCATTGCGGGTCGACGCCGCGAGCCACTCCGCGGCCGATGTCGGGGACGAACCCTTGTTGCTCGCGGGTGCGGCGCCAACCTGGG
>JAJFFI010000493.1 GCA_021776755.1 Alphaproteobacteria bacterium
GCCGTCGCAAAGCGCCTTCGACTGCTCGGTCGAGGTAAGCTCGGTGGCGACCTTGAAGTCACCCTTGCCGGTGCCATACGCCTTCATCAGGACTTCCGTAGTGCCGCGCTGACCGGAACCGGGGTTGCCGATGTTGAAACGCTTGCCCTTGAGGTCCTTCCACGACTTGATGTCCGAACTGCCGCGAACGATGATGTGATAGGGCTCGGGGTGCACGGAGAATACGGCGCGCAGCTTCGAGTAGGCCTTGCCCTTGTATTTGCTGGTGCCGTTGTAGGCATGGTACTGCCAGTCGGACTGCGCCACGCCGAAGTCGAGCTCGCCCTCGGCGATCTGGCCGATGTTGTAGGTCGAACCGCCCGTGGACGGCGCCGAGCAACGGATGTTGTGCTTGCTGCCGTCCTTGCGGCCTTCGCCGGCTTCCTTGTGGACGATACGGCAGATGGCGTTGCCAGTGGCGAAATACACGCCCGTGGGACCGCCGGTGCCGATGGCGATGAACTTCTTTTCGGCCGAGAGCGCCGGTGTGGCGCCGAGCGCCGCAGCCAGCACGGCGGCCGACGCAAGTCCGGTCGTCGTGAGTGAGAACATTTTCATAGCGTTACTTCCTCCTGTAGATAATACACCCGGATTTTTCCGGGCCCTCATTGGCAGCGTTTGGTGCTGCCGGATACAGCCGCCGCGGGACGGTGTCAGCCACCTCCCCCGCCGGCAAGACGCAGTTCCGAACCGCCGGAACCACTGTTCACGGAACCTTTCACGGAACCATTGGTCATGAGATCGCGCGCCATGGCGGCGTCCGCAATCGGACGGCCCAGCAGTGCTGCACCGCCAACGGCCTGGCGCACCAGATCCGCGTTGGAACTGGCCGGAGAGCCGTCGCTCATGCCGAGATTGTTTTCGAAACCGACCCGCACATGCCCGCCAAACGAGGCCGCCGAAAGCACGCAGGCACTTTCCCAGCGGCCGAAAGCGCAAAGCGCCCAGTCGGTTGATCTGTCATGCACCGTAAGGAACGGCAGGAGATCGTCGGGTACGGACATCTGTCCCATACTGTAGCGGCCCAGCACGAACAAAACGAATGGATTCTCACCGGGGATCACGCCCCGCCGGCGGAGATCCTGAAACCGCGTCACACCCTGGGGTGAATAGAGAATGTACTGAACCATCACGCCGGCGTCCGCGAGGCGCGCGAGAAAGCGTGCGGCCCCGGGCTCGTCCTCCGGCGACGGGATGATCTCCTTGATCGCGATCGAGACGGCCTCCGGGCGGGCCGCTTCGACAACCGCCATCTGCTCGGCGGCTTCATACACCCCGCCGGCTTCGCTGGTGATCTGGACCACGATGCCGTCACCGACCTCGCGGCGGACTGCCGCGGTGGCCTGGATATAAGCATCGGCATCCAGCAGGTGGGTGCCATCGGTCTTGCGGACATGCAGGTGGATCATCGCGGCCCCGGCGTCGCGGCACTCGGCAGCCGTGCGGCCAAGCTCCTCCGCGGTCAGCGGGATCGCCGGATGATCGGCCTTGGTCCGACGCGCGCCATTCGGCGCGACGGTGATCATCATCGGACCCCAGGGTGCCGCGGCTTCGCTCATGCGGCCTCCGCGATGGCTTTGTCGACGGCCCCGCCGAGCTTGGTGACAATCTCGTCGACATGGCTGTCGTCGATAATGAAAGGAGGTGCGAGCAGGACATGGTCGCCCGTAGCACCGTCGATCGTGCCGCCCATCGGGTAGCACATCAGGCCGTCGGCCATCGCCGCGGCTTTGATCTTCGCATGCAGCTTGAGCGCCGGGTCGAACGGGGCCTTTGACGTCCGGTCCTTCACGAGTTCGACGCCGATGAAGAGTCCGCGCCCGCGGATGTCGCCGACATGGTGATGGTTGCCGAACCGCTCGGTCAGGGCGTCCATCAGCTTGCCGCCCTTGTCCTGGACGTTGTCGAGCAGCTTTTCATCGCGGATCGCCTTCTGCACGGCGAGTGCGGCCGCGCAGGCGGTCGGGTGACCCATGTACGTGTGCCCGTGCTGAAAGAAGCCCGTGCCGTCGCGGATCGTCTCGAAAATGCGTTTGGACACCACCAGCGCGCCGATCGGCTGATAGCCCGCGCCGAGACCCTTGGCGATCGCGATCATGTCGGGCACGACATCTTCCTGCTCGCAGGCGAACAGCGAGCCGGTCCGGCCCATCCCGCACATCACTTCGTCGAAAATCATGAGAATGCCGTGGCGGTCGCAGACCTCGCGCATCTTGCGGAAATATCCCGGCACCGGCACCAGCGCCCCCGCGGTCGCGCCCACGACGGGCTCGGCCACGAACGCTGCCACCGTTTCCGGCCCGAGCTTCTGGATTGTCTCTTCAAGTTCGGCTGCCAGCCGGTCGCCATAGCTCTCGTCGCTCTCTCCGGCCGCCTGGTCGCGGTACGGATAGCAGGCCGAGACGTGGCGGACGACAGGCAGCAGCAGCGGCGCGAACGGCGCGCGGCGCCACTCGTTGCCCCCTGTGGAAAGCGCGCCCAGCGTGTTGCCGTGATAGCTCTGGCGGCGCGCGATGAGATGCTGGCGCTCGGGCTGGTCCACCTCGAGGTAATACTGGCGCGCGAGCTTCAGTGCCGCTTCGACCGCCTCCGACCCGCCGGAGACGAAGTAGACCATGTCGAGATCGCCCGGTGCTGCGTCAGCCAGAAGATCGGCAAGTTCTTCCATAGCGCTATTGGTGAAAAACGCCGTATGGGCGAAAGCCACCTTGTCGATCTGCGACTTGA
>JAJFFI010000494.1 GCA_021776755.1 Alphaproteobacteria bacterium
CCACTCTGGCTCGCGCCCCCCGGCCCCTTCCGCCCCGGGCCACCGCGCCTGATCCCGTCTTCTTGCCTACCTTGCTGAGGATGTACTCGTCGACATACTTCACCCCCTTGCCCTTGTAGGGCTCCGGCGGGCGGTAGCCGCGAATCTCGGCGGCCACCTGGCCGACGCGCTGCTTGTTCGCGCCCGAAATCGTCACCGAAGTCGGCTTTTCGCACTTGATCTCGATGCCTTCCGGGATCGGGTAAATCACGTCATGGCTGAAGCCCAGCTGCAGCTTGAGGTTCTTGCCCTCGACGGCCGCGCGATAACCGACACCGTTGATCTCAAGCTCGTAGGTAAAGCCCTCGGTGACCCCGGTCACCAGATTCTCGACCAGTGAACGCGACGTGCCCCACATGTTGCGGGCGGCCTTGCTCTTCGAGCGCGGCGTGACCGTGACCTCGCCGTCCTCGAACTTCACCGCGACCTCCGGGTGCACTTCGAGGCTCTGCTCGCCGAGTTTGCCCTTGGCGGTGATGATCTGGCCCGCGACCTTGAGGTCGACACCGTCGGGGACGGCTACGGGGTTTTTTCCAATACGCGACATGTTTGTTCTCCGGCTTCCCTGTGCGCCTGTCTCAGAAGACCCGGCAGAGCACTTCGCCGCCGACATTGGCCTCACGGGCCTTGCCGTCAGACATGACGCCGCTCGGGGTCGACAGGATCGAGATGCCCAGGCCGCCCCGCACACGCTGCAGGTCGGCGATTTTCGAGTACACCCGGCGGCCCGGCTTGGAGATGCGCGAGATTTCGCGGATCACCGGACCCCCTTCGAAGTACTTGAGCTCAATGGTGAATTCCTTGATGCCGGGGCTCAGATCGGCCTCGGTATAGCCGCGGATATAACCCTCATCCTTGAGCACATCAAGGACGGCGCCACGCAGCTTCGAAGACGGGCTCTTGACCACATCCGCGCCGATCCGCTGTCCGTTACGGATGCGGGTCAGCATGTCAGAAATGGGATCGCTCATGCTCATTCTGGCGTTCCTTCTTACCAGCTTGACTTGACAAGGCCCGGCACCAGGCCGCGCGAGCCGAGCTCGCGCAATGCAATGCGGGACATGTTGAATTTGCGGTAGTAGCCGCGCGGCCGTCCGGTGATGGCGCAGCGGTTTACGATACGGCCCGGGCTTGAGTTCCGCGGCAGCTCCGAGAGCTTCAGGCGTGCTGCAAACCGATCTTCGGCCGGCAGTTCCTTGTTATTCGCGATCGCCAACAACCGGTTGCGCTTGCTCTCGAATTTCTTCACGAGCTTGCGCCGGCTCTTGTTCTTTTCGATCATGCCTTTTTTGGCCATATGCCGTCTCCGAACTCTCTGTCTGCTGCCGGACTACTGGCGGAACGGGAAGTCGAAACCGCGCAGCAATTCGCGCGCCTCTTCATCCGTTTTCGCCGTCGTCACGATGATGATATCCATGCCGCGCACGGCATCGATGTTGTCGTAGTCGATCTCCGGAAAGATCAGCTGCTCCTTGATGCCCATGGCGTAGTTGCCACGGCCGTCGAAACTCTTGCCGTTGAGGCCCCGGAAGTCACGCACCCGCGGCAGCGCCACGGTGACGAGCCGGTCGAGGAACTCGTACATGCGCTTTTTCCGCAACGTCACCTTGCAGCCAATGTCCATGCCCTCGCGGAGCTTGAACGTCGCCACCGATTTCTTGGCCTTGATCACGACCGGCTTCTGGCCCGAGATGAGGGTCAGATCGTCGACCGCCTTCTCAACCTTCTTGCTGTCCGAAATCGCCTCGCCGACACCGATGTTGATGACGATCTTCTGCAGCCGCGGCACCTCGAGCGGGTTCTTGTACTCGAACTTCTCGAGCAGCGCCGGGCGCACGGCCGATTGGTATTGTTCCTGAAGTCTGGTCATTGTCCGTCGTCCGTTCCGTCGTCCGTCAGCGGTCGATTACTTCGCCCGAACGGCGGGCAACGCGAACCTTGCGCCCGTCTTCGAGGAATTTGTAACCAACGCGCGTCGGCTGATCCGTCTTGATTTCCTTGGGGTCGCGCAGCGCCACGTTCGAGATGTGGACCGGCGCCTCCTTGTCGATGATGCCGCCCTGCTCGGTCTGGGTCTGGCGGGTATGGCGCTTGACCATGTTCACGCCCTGCACCAGCACGCGATCGTCGTCGCGGAAAACGCGGAGCACTTCGCCCACCTTCCCCTTGTCGCGGCCGGTCAGCACCATCACGGTGTCGCCCTTCCTGATCTTGAACTTCTTGGCCATCGCCGTATTCCCTGCTTTCGCCGTGTCCGTGGTGCCTAGAGCACTTCGGGCGCGAGCGAGATGATCTTCATAAAGTTGCGGCCGCGGAGCTCGCGGGTCACCGGGCCGAAAATGCGGGTGCCAATCGGCTCGCCCGCGGGATTGAGCAGCACGGCCGCGTTGCGGTCGAACCGGATCGAGGTGCCGTCGCCCCGGCGTACCGGGCTTGCGGTGCGCACGATGACGGCCTTGTGGATGTCGCCCTTCTTCACGCGCCCGCGCGGAATGGCTTCCTTGACCGACACC
>JAJFFI010000495.1 GCA_021776755.1 Alphaproteobacteria bacterium
ACCAAGCGCGAAGGCGATGGGGCGACGCCTGCGGGCGTGTTTCCGCTCCGTTATGTGCTTTACCGCCCCGATCGCGTCGATCTGCCGAAAACCCGCCTGGATACCCGTCCGCTGGAACCTGACGATGGTTGGTGCGATGACGCGGATGACCCTGCCTACAACCAGCCTGTGAAATTGCCTTATCCGGCAAGTTGCGAGGCCCTGTGGCGGGAGGATCATGTCTATGACGTCATCGTGGTCCTCGGGCACAACGATAACCCGCCTGTGCCGGGACTGGGCAGCGCGGTCTTCTTCCACCTGGCAAAGCCGGATTACACACCTACAGAGGGATGCGTCGCAGTGGATTTGGGTACGATGATGGAAATTTTATCTGTGAGTGGCCCAGAGTCAAATATGAGCCCGAAATGTACAAATTGACAGTCGGCCGCCAGCGCTAGGCCCGCGCGCCAAAGACGGCCGTACCGACCCTGACATGGGTTGCTCCGAACTTGATCGCGGTCTGATAATCGCCGCTCATCCCCATGCTCAACTGCGCCAGGTCGTTGGCTTCGGCCAGGTCCGCCAACATGGCGAAATGCATGGCGGGCTCTTCTTCCAACGGCGGGATACACATCAGGCCCTGTAGCGGAAGCCCGAGGTCCTCGCGGCAGAAGGCGACGAAATCGCCGACGTCCTCCGGGGCGATGCCGGCCTTTTGCGGCTCGAGGCCCGTATTGACCTGGATCAGGCAATCCGGCCGGCGGTCCTGCTTTTCCATCTCGGCGGCGATGGTGCGCGCAATCTTTTCGCGATCGAGCGTCTCGATCACATCGAACAGGGCGACGGCATCCGCCGACTTGTTGCTTTGCAGCGGGCCGATCAGGTGCAGCTTCACGCCCGGCCAGTCACCGCGAAGATCAGGCCAGCGGCCCGCCGCTTCCTGAACGCGGTTTTCACCGAACACCCGGTGACCCGCCTCGAGAGCTTCGCGGATCCGCGCCTCCGGCTGCTGTTTCGAGACCGCGACCAGCGTCACCGCCTCGGCCGGGCGCAACGCCGCCGTGCGGCACGCCTCTATCTCGCCAAGAACTTGCGTCAGGTTTTCCGCAACGGTGTCGGACATCGTTTTCTCCGGAGGCGCGGGCGCGGTCCTCTCGAGAGGGACGTTGCCGCGCTTGAGTTCTTGAACACGGGGGGAGCCTTCACAGACATGCCGAGACCTTCTATAACATCGCGTCCTTTAACGCAGCGTCATCTTTCCCATCGGCTTACGCCGGGGATCGATTTCAGAGACACGACGCAGACAGGCAACCAAAATCGGGAAATGCTCGGAATGTATCGCACCTTTCGTAAAGGCATGATCGCGCGCGCACGCGCCAGCGGAAAAGCCATTGCCCTCGCGCTGACCGCAACCGCCTTCCTCGCCGCATGTGGCGGCGAGGAGCGCCAATCGCTGGTGGTCAGCGCGCCGCAGAAGACGCCCGGCATCGAACAGAAGGGCGCGGACGCCCCGATCGGCGAGCGGCGGGCCTATGTCCGTGGCGAGGCGGGCTCGATCCGCACCGGCAATGTACGGGTCAATGGTTATCTCTGGCGGGCAGCACTTGACACGGTCGCCTTCATGCCGCTGCAGACGGTCGACTCGAACGGCGGCGTGATCATCACGGACTGGTATGTGCCGCCCGAAACGCCGCAGGAGCGCTTCAAGGTCAACGTCCTGATCCAGGGCAACGAGCTGGTTTCGCAAGGCGTGATCGTTACTGTCTTCCGCCAGAAGCTCGGCAAGAACGGCAAGTGGAGCGACGGCGAAGTCGACAACGCGACCAAACTGGACCTTGAGAGCATCATCCTCTCGCAAGCCCGGGTCCTGCGCAGCGAGGCGAAAAACCCCGGCAGCTGAACCGCCAGCGCACCGGACGCATCGCCGCCACATCCTGAGCACACCAGAGACGCTGACCGCCGGGGCCGGAACAGGCCCCAATTCCGTACAGGCCAATTCCGTACAGGACCGCGCATGAGCCGCTACAACGTCAAGGAAAGCGAACGCAAGTGGCAGGCCGCGTGGGACGAGCGCGGCTGCTTCCGTGTGAGCGAGGACCGGGACAAGCCAAAATATTACGTGCTCGAAATGTTTCCCTACCCCAGTGGCAAGATCCACATGGGGCATGTGCGCAACTACACGCTCGGCGACGTCGTCGCGCGCTACATGAAGGCGCGCGGTTACAACATCCTGCACCCGATGGGCTGGGACGCGTTCGGCATGCCGGCCGAAAACGCGGCGATGGAGGCGAAGGTCCACCCGGCCAAATGGACGTATGAAAACATCGACGCGATGCGGGCGCAGCTCAAGCTCATGGGGCTGTCCTACGACTGGAGCCGCGAGATCGCGACCTGCGATCCGTCCTATTACCGGCACGAACAGAAAATGTTTCTGCAGTTCCTCGAGGCGGGGCTGGCCTACCGCAAGGACAGTTGGGTCAACTGGGACCCCGAGGACAATACGGTGCTTGCCAACGAGCAGGTGATCGACGGGCGCGGCTGGCGTTCGGGCGCGCTGGTCGAGAAGCGCAAGCTGGCGCAGTGGTTCTTCAGGATCACCGACTACGCCGACGATCTGCTCGACGCGCTGAAGGGCCTCGACCGCTGGCCCGACAAGGTGCGCCTGATGCAGGAGAACTGGATCGGCCGCTCGGAAGGCGCCTATATCCGGTTCGATCTGGCGGATACCGCGCAGCCGGATGCCCCGCGGATTGAGGCCGGCGAACAGCTCGAGGTCTTCACCACCCGGCACGACACGATTTTCGGTGCGACGTTCTGCGCGCTCTCGGCCAATCATCCCTTGACCCAGAAGCTCGCCGAAGGAAATCCCGGGCTCCAGGACTTCATCGCCGAGTGCAACCGCATGGGCACCAGCGAGGAAGCGATCGAGAAGGCCGAGAAGAAGGGCTTCGATACCGGACTCAAGGCGAGGCACCCGTTCCGCAAGGATGTCGAGGTGCCGGTGTTCGCCGCGAACTTCGTGCTGATGGACTATGGCACCGGCGCCGTCTTCGGCTGCCCGGCGCACGATCAGCGCGATCTGGATTTCGCCCGCAAGTACGGCCTCGATGTCATTCCCGTGGTAGCACCCGCCGGTGTTGAGGCCGGCGATTTCACCGTGGAGGACGAGGCCTACGTCGGCCCCGGCCGCATGATCAATTCCGGCTTCATCGACGGGATGGAGATCGGGGAGGCCAAATCGGCGGTCTCCGCGGCACTGGAGAAACAGGATCAGGGCGAAGCCACGATCATGTACCGGCTTCGCGACTGGGGCATCTCGCGCCAGCGCTATTGGGGCTGTCCGATCCCG
>JAJFFI010000496.1 GCA_021776755.1 Alphaproteobacteria bacterium
TACGGCATGTTCCGGGCGGTGCAGTCGGGCCTTGGGATCGCTGCCCTGCCCGACTATATGGCGGGCTCCGACCCTTCACTGGTCCGCCTGCTGCCAGAACTGGAAGGCCCCAGCATCGACGCGTTCTTCGTCTATCCCGAAGCCCAACGGAAATCGAAGCGGCTTGCCGTATTCCGCGACTTCCTCGTCGGCCAGATCTCGGCAACCGCGTTTTAGACCCCACTCCCCTCCCCCGCAGCGTCCCGGCCTGCGACGTCAGATTGCCGGAGGGACCGGGTCTTCGTCCGGACCCGGCGATTATCTTGCCGTTCCCGCCAAGTCCGTGTTACGTAAGCAGATTATGAGGGGGTTCCAGCGCGCCGACACGCCCCTGGAGAGGCTGGCGCGCCTGCGGATTTGCGATCGATGGCAAGTGTTGATGAGACTGCATTAGCGCAGGAGGATGCCGGACCGGCATCGGATCGCGCCACGCGTACGCCGCGACGCTGGAACTGGCCGTACATCATCGTCATCACGTCAGTGCATCTTCTCGCCTGCCTTGCGGTGCTGCCGTGGCTGTTCTCCTGGACCGGCGTCATCGTGGCCGCGATCGGCGTCATCGTCTTCGGGCAGGGCATCAACCTCGGCTATCACCGGTTGCTGTCGCACCGGAGCTTCAAGGTACCGCGCTGGTTCGAGCACGCGCTTGTGGCGGTCGCGATCTGCTGCCTGCAGGGCGCGCCGATCAGCTGGGTGACGACGCATCGCCGCCACCACCGGGATTCCGACGGCCCCGGCGACCCGCACAGTCCGCGGGAAGGCTTCTGGTGGTCGCATTTCCGCTGGCTCGCCGTCGAAAAACCGGCTGCTGCCGAAACCGCCGCGATTTCGCGCCACGCCCGCGATCTGCTGAAAGACCCGTTCTACCGCCGTCTCCAGCGCACGCCCGTGATGCAGCTCGTGATCTTCGTGCCCCACGCCCTGCTGTTTTTTGCGGCCGGCTTCGCTGCCGGCTATTTCGGCGAGGGCGGCAGTGCCGCAGCCGGGCTGCAGCTCGGCCTGAGCGTGCTGGTGTGGGGCGTCTTCGTGCGCACGGTGCTGGTCTGGCACATTACCTGGTCGGTGAATTCTGCGACCCACGTCTGGGGCTCACGCAGCTATGACACCGGCGACGACAGCCGCAACAACTGGGTCGTCGCCCTGATCGCCATGGGCGAGGGCTGGCACAACAACCATCATCACGATCAGGCGGCCGCGACGGTGCAGCACCGCTGGTGGCAATTCGACGCGACCTATTACGTGATCGTGCTGCTGCGCTGGCTCGGCATCGCGACCAATGTAATTCCCGTGAGGTCCCGCCGGCGCGCGGCCCAAACCCAGCCCTAGCTTCAGCCAGGACTAAAAACTTCCTGGTTTCGCTGGTCTTTGCATGGTTCTGACAGGGGTGCAGGCCTGCATCCCGAGCCATGCGTCTGACGCATGGCTGCGTTGCAATGCCTCGCCTACTCCCCGATCCTGCAGCTTCCTATATTGGGGTCATCGGTTGCTGCATCGCACCATAGCGATGCCGAAACCGAGCGGTTTCGCCGCTTCCCGCGCGCGAAACCTCCCGGGTGCACCCCGCATCCGGTCCGGATCCCGGCAACGGGCCCGGCGTCTCCCAGACGTTAAGCCTCCCTAACTGATACCTTGCCCGGAACCTCTTGGTTCCGGGCATTTTTTTGAACATAGTCAGGCGATGTCCTGAAGGGGGGCGGGTATTGGCAGCACGCGTTCGGCCGGGAATTCGATGTGCACTGTCGTGCCGACGCCGACGGCGCTGGTGATCCGCAGCGAGCCGCCGTGGAGTTCCATCAGCGATTTCGAGATCGGAAGACCGAGACCCGTCCCTTCGTGCTTGCGGCTCTTGGAGCCGTCGACCTGCTCGAAGGGCTGCAGCACGCGCTCGATGTCGTCTTCCGGAATGCCGGCGCCCTCGTCGGCAATTTCGATGCGGATCGCACCGCTGTCCAGCAGGGTCGGGTTGATGGTGACCGAACTGCCGGGTTCGGAGAACTTGATGGCGTTGGTGATCACGTTGATAACCACCTGCTTTACCAGCCGCGGGTCAGCCCGTACCGGCGGGAATTGCTCGGGATCGCGGTAATAGAGCGTGATATCGGCGTTCGCCGCGCGCTCCTTCAGCAGGCGCACACAAAGCGCGATTGTTTCGCAAATCTCGAGCTCCTCCTCGACCAGATCAAACTTCCCGGCCTCGATCTTCGAGATGTCGAGCAGGTCCTCGATCAGGCTCAGGAGGTGCTCGCCGCTGTCCTGGATGTCTTTCACATATTCCTTGTACGAGTCGTTCCCGAGCGGGCCGTAGAGCTCGTTCTGGAGGATGTCCGAGAACCCGATAATCGCGTTCAGCGGCGTGCGGAGCTCGTGGCTCATGTTGGCGAGAAACTCGCTTTTTGCCCGGTTCGCCCGCTCCGACGCCTTGGTCGCCGCCTGAAGTTCGAGATCGCGCGCCTCGATCTGGCCGAGCATGGAATTGAACCCG
>JAJFFI010000497.1 GCA_021776755.1 Alphaproteobacteria bacterium
GCGCCCTCGGTCAGCATCCACGCGGTCGCGGCCGCGAGACCAGCCTTGTCATCCGGGTCGAGATGACTGCCGCCCCGGAACAGCGTCTTCATCGTGATGATGGTGCGGGAATGATCCTCGACGAGCCATGCCCTGATCCCGCCCGGGCTGACAACCTCCTGGATCTTGATGCCCGCAGCCTGCGCCGGCGCGACGAACACGCCCAGCACGAGCAATGCCGCCGCAAGGGCGCGCACGACCGGCCTCACTCTCCCGCCTCCTTCTTCTTCCCTTTCGAGGCTCCGGGCACTTCCTTCTCGGGCGGCAGCAGTTTCGCGACCATCATCTGACGGCGGTCGAGAATTGCGCGCGCCGTCGCGTTCGCCTGATCCAGCGTGACCGCACCGACAAACTCTCCCCAGCGGTCGATCTCCTCGAGCGTCAGCCCGGAGACGAGCCCCTGCCCGACAATCTCGGCTGCCTCGTATAAACCGTCGGTGTCATAGACAGCCTCGGCGAGCAGGTTGGTGATCGCGCGCTTCATCTCGGTTTCGGTGAAGCCCTCCTTGAGGATCGCGTCGAGTTCTTCGTTCAGCGCCTTCTCGAGCGTTTCCATGCTGACGCCCTGCTGCGGCTTGGCCTCGATGTAGACATTGGCGGGGCCGATGACGTAACCGTCGAAATACACATCGACCACCGAGGCGATTTCACGGTCGAGCACGAGGCGCTTGTAGAGCCGGCTGGTCGTGCCGCCGCCGAGCAGCGAGGACACGACGAACGCCGGATAAAATTGTGTGCGCGCGCCGTGGTTGATCCCGGGGGCCGGATAAATCTGCAGCAGCATCGGGTCTTCGACCCGGGCGTCCCGGTGAACGACGGGGCCCTTGGGCGCCGGGCGCGCCTGCTGAACCCAGGTCCGTTCGGGAACCTTGCGCCGCGGCACGGCGCCGTAGGTCTTCTCGATCATCGGGCGAAGCTCGGCCGCGCGCACATCGCCCGCAATGATCAGGATCGCATTGTTCGGCGCGTAATGCGTCGCATAGAAGCCGTTCAGATCGTCGAGGCTGACCGATTTCAGGTCCTTCGGCCATCCGAGCACCGGCAAGCCGTAGGGATGTCCGGGGAACGCCGACTGCATGACGCGCTCGTAGAAGCCGTTGATGGCGTCGTTGTCGACCGAGCCGCGGCGTTCCTCCAGCACCACCAGGCGCTCGGGATCGACGACTTTCTTCGTCAGCCGCAGGTTTTGCATCCGGTCGGCCTCGAGCTGCATCATCCGCTCGAGCCGGTCCACCGGAACGATCTGATAGTAGTAAGTGTATTCGGTCGAGGTCAGCGCGTTTTCGAGCGCGCCGTTGCGCGCGACGATCGCCGAGAACTCCTTCGGCTTGAGCGTCGTCGTACCCATGTACATCAGATGCTCGAAGAAATGCGCGAGGCCCGACTTGCCCTTGGCCTCGTCCGAGCCGCCCACCCGGTACCACACCATATGCACCGCGATCGGCGCGCGGTGGTTCGGGATGATGACGACCTGCAGGCCGTTATCGAGGGTGAAGCTCTCGGCATTGAAACTGCCGGCCCGGGCGGCGGCCGGTGGCGGAACTGCGGCCGTGCCGAGAAGCACCACAAGCAGAATCAGAACGGCAACAAGAGCCGCGCCTGCCTGGCGCGATGCGGGTGTTGTGGTCATCGATGCGCAGCCCCCTTGGTCCGGGCCCATCCCGGACCGCTTTGCTCTCCCTGAACGATACCCGCCCGCGATACACTCGGGCAAGCGGAGGCTATCGGCGGGAGGGGGGGGGGTCGGGATGACAAAAATGCGCGCCCCAATCCAGGTTAATGCCAGAAAGGACAATACCGGCGAGGCTGCCCCACGAACAATCACTCAAGGGAGTTGTTTCATGGCAAATGAAGAAAAAAGTGGCGGAAACGGATTTCTGTATTTCATCGTCGGTGGCGTTGTCGTCGTCGTTGCGGTTCTTGGCTATCTCGTGCTGGGCGGCAAGATGCCGGGCATGGGTGGCGACGAAAAAATAAAAATCGAACTCAAGACCAACGGCGGCACCTGACTCGAAACGTCGAATATCAAGGTTCTGAACACGGTGCGGCTTCGGCTGCACCGTGTTATCTTTCTCCCTCCTGATCGACGAGGGGAGGGCGAGCGTTGAAACGCATCATCTATTCGTTTCTGATCGGTGGACTGCTGGGCGCAGTCGCCGGTTTCGTGCTGGGCACCTTCGCGTTTCCCTATATCTTTCCGCCGCCGCCAGCGGCCGAAACCCTGACCCAGGAAGAAAAGACCACCGTCGTCGCGCGCGGCCTGTTCATCCATGCCAATCCGGCCGATCCGGTGCACTACGGCAAGGGCGGGGTCACCGTGTACGAAAACGTGCTCCATCTGGGCGGCGATTTCGAGGTCGGGCCCGGGCCGAAATACCATGTCTATCTGGTGCCGAAAGCGCAGGTGCGGGACTCGGATGACGTCCGGCAGACGATGTTCATCGATCTCGGCCGGCTTCGCGCTTTCAAGGGCAGCCAGAAGTTCCCGATACCCGACGGCGTGGACCTCAAGAAATACCAAAGTGTCGTGATCTGGTGCGAACAGTTCGGTGTCCTGATTTCGCCGGCAGACCTCGCATTCGCGGGTTGAGGGACATGGGGCTGCGATTCGCAATGGCGGCATGTCTGAGCGTCAGCCTGTTCGCGGGCCCAGCTCTTGCGCAATCGGGCGGCGGATCGGAAATCTCCGTTAACCGGGAGGCCGGGGTCACCGTCATCCGGGGCTCAGGGCCCCCACCCCCCGTGACAGAGGAACAGGGTATCGCGGACGCGGCCCGCCCGCCGGCGGCTCCTCCCGCCACGCGCCTCTCCTTCGAGCGCTACGCCATCGGGACCATTTACATTGTGAAACGCCGGGGCCGGAAACTCCGCCGCGTCAAAACGCCGGCACCTCCATCGCCGCCGCGCCAGGGCCTCCATTTCGCACCACTGCCCTAACCGCCGGGTGCGACATCGAGCCGGACTGCGATGCCCGCATGATCCGCCGAAATCGCTGGATAACGGTCGAGCACCAGCGGGTCGTGGCCCGGGATAATGTGGTCCGGCGAATCCGCCAGCGCACGCAGACGGTCATAGCCGCGGACCATGTCCTCGACCTCGAACACGATCGGGAACGGGGCCACGGCATCCATGTTCTCGTAGAAATGGCTCGCGTCCGAGGCCAGCAC
>JAJFFI010000498.1 GCA_021776755.1 Alphaproteobacteria bacterium
CATTTTCCGAATCGAAGTAGCCGGCCTTCCAGCCCCAGTACGTCCAGGTGCCGGCCATGCGGTTGAACACCTGCCTGGCGCTCGACTCACCGCCGAGCTTTGCGCCTTTCCTGGGCTCCCGGCGCCACAGGAACTCGGGCACGTTGTCTTCGGGGACGGGCTCAAGGTCCTTTGTCTCGGCAACCCCGGCCTTGCGGAAGTATTTCTGGGCGATCACGTCGGAAGCGACCTGCGACCACGCTTTTGGCACCTCGACGTCATCGTTCTTGAACACGATCGAGCCATCCGGATTGCGGATTTCGCTCGCCGTTTTCCGGAACTCGATGTCCGCGTAGGGTGACTGACCTTCCTTCGTGAATACGCGCGTAATCCGCATGTCTTCGCCTCTCCCGTCTTCAAAGTCTGTTGTTTTTCAGTAAATTGACCCCGTCGCGGCCCCCTCCGGGCCACTGCTGCCGATGCTTCCCCTGTCTGTTTTTGGGTGGAAACCCCGGCAACACGCACAACATGTTGTGCCATGAACTGATAATGACACAAGATTTATGCGATGGAAATAGTTAATGAAAGGTTAACGTCGCAAAATCTGGTGGTGTTGGCCAGCACCAAACCACAACATCTCGTGGCTGTGGATAAGTCTGTGGACCGGGAGCCGGCCCGGAAAGTGTCAATTTTGCGGCAACCCCCGCCGTTTCCGGCGCTCCGGGACGGTCGCCCGCGGGCCCGGCGCGTTGTGGAAAACTCCGGCCAAGCCTTCGGGTGGGAGTATGAATCCGGCACCTAGATTCTTCGCCGCCGGACTCGGGCCCAGCGCCCGGGCGGGGAAACTGGACGCCACTCCGAACCGGTGCCATAGTCCCGGCGACTTCGCGCGGGCCGCCCGTGGCCTGCCGGCACACAAACAAGGGAATTCATCGCTGTGGGCTCGTTCCTGTTCACGCTGTTCAAGGGCCGCAAGGTCGGCACCGACGAGTTCGGCAATTCCTATTACGAGGAGCGCTGGCCGCGGCGGGAGTATGGCTACCGGGTGCGCCGCTGGGTGAACTACAAGGGTAAGCCCGAGGCCACCAAGGTGCCGCCGCGCTGGCATGGCTGGCTGCACTATGTGACCGACCAGCTGCCGGGCGAGCAGGCCTTTACGCCGCAGCCCTGGGAGAAAGAGCACCTGCCCAATATGACTGGCACGCCGGGGGCGTATCTTCCGCCGGGCCATGTACGCCGGGGTGGGCAGCGGGCACGGGCGACCGGCGATTACGAGCCCTGGACGCCTGAATAACGGCACCTGAATAACCGCACCGGGCACAACCACGCGTCATAAATTCCGGACCCCGGCAACAGATCGAACCGGCAACAGATCGAAAATGTCCAAACGCAAACGCGAAACCGTCGAAATCCTCACCGGCGCCGCCGCCCTGCTTGTGATCGCGGGCGGCGTTGCGTGGACCTATGACGGCTCCCGTGGGGCGACCGACGGCTATCAGGTCAACGCGCTCTACCGCAACGTCGATGGCGTCAGCCTCGGCAGCGAGGTGCGCATGGCGGGCATCCTCATCGGCAAGGTCTCGTCGCTCCGCTATGACGGTACGCGCAACCGCGCCGTGCTCGAGATGACGATCCGCGACGGCATTCGGATCCCGACCGACAGCGCCGCCAAGGTCGTCAGCGAAAGCATGCTCGGGGCGAAATACATCAAGATCGAGCCTGGCGGGAACGAAGAGGTTCTCAAGCCCGGCAAGCGGTTCCGCTTCGTGCAGAACTCGGTCGTGGTCGAGGAAGTCCTGCAGCGGGTCATCATCGAGGTCGAACAGAGCCGGGCGCTGAAGAAAAAGGCCGCCGAGTAGGCCGCCGCGGCCACCAAACAAGGAACAAGTTCATGGGCAGAAATCTCGTCGAGACCGTGATGGGCGCAGTCGTCCTGCTGATCGCGGGCTTTTTCCTGGTGTTCGCCTGGAACAGCAGCGATCTGAAACCGGTTTCGGGCTACGCGGTCGAGGCGCGCTTCAATTCGATCGACGGCCTCTCGGAGGGCAACGACGTCAGGATCGGCGGCGTCCGCATCGGCAGCATCACCGGCACCTCCCTCGACCCCAAGGCGTTCCAGGCGGTGGTTGGCCTCACCATCCAGCAGGATGTCAAACTTCCGACCGACACGGTCGCGATCATCCGGAGCGACGGGCTCCTCGGTGGGAAATACATCAAACTGGTCCCGGGAAAGTCCAAGGAGGTGCTGGTGCCGGGGGGCCAGTTGACCAAGACCGAAGACGTCGTCGCGATCGAGGAGTTGCTGGGCCGCGCGATCTTCCTGCTGTCCGACGAAGCCACCGGCAATAACTGACCGCCGCGCGCCGCCAGACCGTGGCAGACCGTACTCATGCACTGGAACCCTGAAAGCTATGAACGCGATGTCGGGTTCGTGTCGGATCTCGGCGCGGATCTCATCGGACTGCTCGCGCCCGAACCGGGTGAACGCATCCTCGACCTCGGGTGCGGCGACGGGCGGCTGACGGCGCAGCTGGCCGAGACCGGTGCCGTCGTCACGGGTGTCGATTCGAGCGCCGAGCAGATCGCCGCCGCCCGGGCGCGGGGGCTCGACGCTGAAGTCATGGATGGTCATGCCCTCACGTTCGAAGCCACTTTCGATGGCATGATCTCAAACGCCGCGCTGCACTGGATGACCGAACCCGACCGCGTGCTCGCGGGCGTCCACCGGGCGCTGCGCCCGGGCGGCCGGTTCGTCGCCGAGATGGGCGGGGCCGGCAATGTCGCAGCCGTGCGGGACGCGCTCCGCGCCGCGATGGACCGGCGCGGCCTCGACTTCGAAGCGGCAAACCCCTGGTATTTCCCGGATGCCGCTGAATACAGCGCCCGTCTCGAGGCCGCCGGCTTCGAGGTCTCGGCGATCAAACTCTTCGGCCGCCCGACGCCGATGGAGGCCGGTTTCCGAGCCTGGATGGAGGTTTTCGGCCCGCGGTTCATCGATCAGGTGCCGGCTGGCGACCGCGCGGCGTTCCTCGACGAAGTCGAAGCGCTTGCCCGCCCGGCGCTCTGGCGCGACGGCGCCTGGTTCATCGATTACGTGCGCCTTCGTTTCGTTGCGGTGCGCACCTGACATGACGCTTGGCACCGCACCCGGCTTCGCCTATCACTCCGCGCAGGCCGGAAGGCGGTTCCGGCCCGGAATTTTCACTCGACTGCCCCAATTCGGGCGAAGTTCTCGTCTAGAGCGTGGCCCCATGAACAGACCTCGATATCTTGCAGGCCTCCTCCTGGCGGCGGCCGTCATTAGCCCCGCCGTGCTGGGCGTCTCGCCCGCCCATGCCATCAAGGGCGAGGCGGTGGTGCTGGGCGGTCTCGACAAGGTGACTGGGCGGATCTCGCAGTTCGAGGTGCCGGTTGCGAAGACCGTGGAGTTCGGCAACCTCAGGATCATTGCGCGGAGCTGCGACAAGACCCCGCCGACCGAGCCGCCCGAGAGCGCGGCCTTCCTGAACATCAGCGAGCAGAAAGAGGGTGCGTCCAAGCCCGCGATCGTATTCCGAGGCTGGATGTTCGCCTCAAGCCCCGCGCTGTCGGCAATGGAGCACCCGGTCTATGACGTCTGGGTCGTGAGCTGCAGGGTTCCCAATACCGAGCCCAAGGACAAGGCCAAGGGGAACTGAGCGGTCTGGCCGAGGGCCGCCGACAGCATCTCCTGGTACTCATCCCGTGAAATTTCGATGGCGCCGAAGCGCGCGAGATGCCCGGTCAGGAACTGGGTGTCGAGCAGCGTGAATCCGCCGTGGCGGAGGCGCGCGACCAGATGACAGAGCGCGATCTTGCTGGCATCGGTTTCGCGGGTGAACATGCTCTCGCCGAAAAACGCCGTACCCAGCGAGATGCCGTAGAGCCCGCCGACCAGCGCGTCGTCCCGCCAGCACTCGACACTGTGGGCGCGGCCCATGTGGTGGAGATCGGTGTAGAGCCGCACGATCTCGTCGTTGATCCAGCTGTCCGGGCGCTCCGGCGTCGGCTCGGCGCAGCGCCGGATGACCATCTCGAAGGCCGAGTCGACCCGCACGTCGAACTCGCTCATGCGCAGCTTTTTCCGCAACTTGCGGGGTATATGGAGCCCGTCAAGCGGCAGAATCCCGCGCCATTCCGGGTCCACCCAGAACAACTCGTCGTCCTTACGGCTCTCCGCCATCGGAAAAATTCCGGCGGCATAGGCGCGAAGCAGAATGTCTGGCGTGAGCACGGTCATGGTGGCCGGTGAGTCAGTCGGACCTGGAACTCGGTTGGGCCCTATCAAGGCTGAACAATGCGGCAGAAGTTTTACGTCCCGCAGCCGTCCTCTTATTCGTCGTCCGCCATGAAGTCTTCAAGCCAGCGGATGTCGTATTCGCCGTTGATGAAGTCCTGGTTGGCGACGAGGCGCTGGTGCAGCGGGATCGTCGTGTCGATGCCGTCGATGACGAACTCTTCGAGCGAGCGGCGGAGCCGCATCAGGCACTCGTTCCGGGTGTTGCCGTGCACGATCAGCTTGGCCACCAGGCTGTCGTAGTAGGGCGGCACGCGGTAGCCGCCATAAAGCGCCGAGTCGACCCGCACCCCGAGTCCGCCCGGCGGGTGATATTCACGCACCAGCCCCGGGGAGGGCGCGAAGGTCACGGGGTTCTCCGCGTTGATGCGGCACTCGATCGCGTGGCCTTCGAGCTTGATCTCGTCCTGGGTGAAGGGCAACGGCGCGCCGGCCGCGACCCGGATCTGCTCGCGCACGATGTCGATGCCGCTGATCATTTCCGAGACCGGATGCTCGACCTGGATGCGGGTGTTCATCTCGATGAAATAAAATTTGCCGTTTTCATAGAGGAACTCCAGCGTGCCGACGCCGCGATAGCCGATCTTCCGGATCGCGTCGCAGACGACCTTGCCGATCTCGGCGCGGGTCCTGGCATTGAGCGCGGGCGAGGGCGCTTCTTCCAGCAGTTTCTGATGCTTGCGCTGCAACGAGCAGTCGCGCTCGCCGAGATGCACCACATTGCCCTGGCTGTCGGCGATGATCTGCACCTCGATGTGGCGCGGCCGGTCGAGGAATTTCTCGATGAACACCTCGTCGTTGCCGAAATTGGCTGCCGCCTCACTCCGCGCGATCGACAGCGCCTCATCGAGACGGTCCTCGTCGCGCACGATCTGCATGCCCTTGCCGCCGCCGCCGCCCGACGCCTTGATC
>JAJFFI010000499.1 GCA_021776755.1 Alphaproteobacteria bacterium
CGATCAGCAAGCTGACGTTCTGGCCGCCGAAGCCGAAGGAATTGGAGAGCGCAAACTCGGCTTTCCGGGCGCGCTTCTCGTTCGGGACCACGTCGAGCGTGATGGTGTCGTCGGGCTCGTCGTGATTGATGGTCGGCGGCAAGATGCCCGTGTTCAGCGTCATCGCGGTGATCACCGCCTCGACCGCGCCGGCAGCGGTGAGCGTGTGGCCGATCATCGATTTGTTGGAGCTGACCGCAAGCTTCTCCGCGTGTTTCCCAAAAACCTCGGTGATGCCGAGGCTTTCCATCTTGTCGTTCTCGGGCGTGCCGGTGCCGTGGGCGTTGATGTAGCCGACGTCGGACGCCGAGACCCCGGCGTCATCGAGCGCTTCCTGCATGCAGCGGATGATCGAGGCGCCGTTCGGATTGGAACGCGTGCGGTGGAAGGTGTCCGCCGCCTCGCCGCAGCCAACGATGGTCGCGAGGATTTTGGCGCCGCGCGCCCTGGCGTGCTCGAGGTCTTCCAGCACCAGCGTCGCCGCCCCCTCGGCCATGACGAAACCGTCGCGGTTCTTTGAAAACGGCTTGGCGGCCTTCTCGGGCGGGTCGTTCTGGGTCGAGAGCGCGGAGAGCAGCGAGAAGCGGATCAGCGCCTCTTCCTGGATCGAACCGTCGGTGCCGACCGCGAGTGCGGCGGGACAGGCGCCCCGGCGGATCGCCTCAACGCCCAACTGGATCGCCGTCGCGCCCGAGGCGCAGGCCGTGGTCAACGTGATCGGCGAGCCTTGCGTCCGGAACTCGGCGGCCAGCCGGTCGGCGAGCGTGCCGTTAATGAAGTCCACATGCAGCTCGCGGCCGTCCTCGTTGGTGATCTTGCCGTCTTCGCCGCGCACATACGGGCTGTCGGCGCGATGGGCCGGCGCGTGGGCGAGCTTGTAGCGGCTGATCCAGTCGTGCTCGATCGGCGGTGCGGCGACAAAGAGCTCGCCGGGGAATTCCTCCGCGTCCTCAAGACCCGCCTGGGCGACCGCCTCGCGGGCCGAAAGCTGCGCCATTCGGTGCGAGAGTGCGGGCGGCGTGATGCGGTCGAGATCGAGAAAATCAACGCAGCCGGCGATGGTGGTGCGGAGCTCCTCGATCGGGAAGCGCGAGATCGTCTTGATGCCGGACGTGCCGGCGGTGAGCTTGGCCCAGTTCTCGTCCTTGCCCTCGCCCAGCGACGTAATCATGCCCATGCCGGTGATGGCGACTGGCTTGCTCTTGCTCATCTGTGCCTGTCCTAAACCCGTTCCAGAAGTGCCGCGCCCTCGCCCCGCACGTGGCCCCAGCCGGTGACCAGCACCTGCTCCGGCGCGGCATCGGCAGCGGCCTCGTGGTCCGGCGAGAGCGGCGCGAACAGCGCGTTGCGCTCAAGGCAACATACACCGAGGATGGTGTTGACCAGAAACGCGGTCTCGACCGTGTGCCCCACGGCCTGCGCAGTGCCGCGGAGCCGGTGATCCGGCGCCTTGGCGGCGACCGCATCGAGGAACGCCCGTTCGTGGTCACGCCGGGACGCAATGCCCGTGGTCCCGCTCAGAATTGCGAGATGGCCTGCGCCAAGCTGCGGGTCAAGGGTGGACATCAGCCGTTCTGCCGTCGGCGCCGCGGACGCGGGCGAGCCATCGGACCGCCCGGCAACCACATTGGCAACTCTCGCGAGCGGCGCAGCACCCCGGGCCTTCGCATGCGCCGGCGATTCGAGCACAAAGAACGCGCCGGCGTCCCCGAGACATATCCCGCCCTCGGGACGATCCCAGACCGATTTGAACGGCTCGGCCAGCATCAGGCCCGCCGCGTCATACATCGCATGCATGTCCTCGCGGGCCGCGTTGAAGGCGGCGCCGACGAGAAAGAAATCGCCCTGCCCGGCGCGGATGCGCTCGAAGGCGATGCGGAAAGCGTCGATGCCGGCGGATTCCTCGCCCATGAAGGTGCGGGTGGCGCCGGCGACGCCGTGAATGATCGAGATGTTGCCGGCGAAAAGATTGGGAAGCTGCGCCAGGAACAGCGTCGGGCGGAGCTCGTCCGACAGCATCCGGTTGAACGCCGCATCGGGCGCGCCGCGCTCGGCGAGCATCGCAAGCGCCGCCCGGTCGACTTCCGGGTCGCGCTCGCCGCCGCCCGAGGCTGCGACCAGTTCGATCTCGCCGAGGAGGTCTTCGTTGTCCTTCACCCCGGCCGCTTCGAGCGCCAGTCCGCAGGCATAGGCGCCGTAATGCATCAGCGGGCCCATCGCGCGCTGGTCGCCCCGTTTCGGCACCTGGGAGGCGAGGTCGTACTCGCCGATGCGGTGCACGTGGAAAGGTTTCAGGACCTCGGAATCGATATGCGCGGCCGCCACCTTCGGGTCGTTGAGGCCAGTCCACCACGCGTCTGGCGTCTCGCCGAGCGCGTTGATCATGCCATAGCCCGTGAGGAGAACGTCAGGCATTTTCCGTCTCCGACAGGTCGCCGCGCGCGATCACTTCGTCCGGGTCGAGCCCGACCTCGCGCACCCTTGCAGCCAGTAGATCCTGCAGGCCGTCGACCGGAAACGGCATCGACCGGTAGCGGAGTTCCGCCTGCGCCACTTTCTTCCCCTCATGCTGCATTTCGGCTTTCGCGACCACGAAACCGGACCCTTCGTGAAGCAATTCGGCGTCAATCGCAATCCCGGCGCCGGGCTCGAGAAAGCTGCGCATCTTGGCGGTGTCGACCTGGTAGAGAAACACCATCCGCGACAGCCCGTTGCGGGCGAGCGCAAGGAAACCGCCGGCCTGGGCCATGAACTCGATCATCAGCACGCCGGGGACGATGGGATACCCGGGAAAGTGTCCCTCGAAGATCGGCGATTGCCCGGGCACGGTCGAGCTGCAGGTGATCGTGCG
>JAJFFI010000500.1 GCA_021776755.1 Alphaproteobacteria bacterium
CACGTTCACCGTCACCCAGACGGGCGGCGTGGAGTTCGGCGGCGACACTTACACCGCCGTTGCTCCGGCCAACCAGGTGACGGGTGAGGCGCTGAACAACCCGATCTCGCTCACGCTGACCAGCTCGAATGCGAACAACAACGGCTCGATCACACTCGATCTGTCGACCGCGTTCGATCTCGGCACCAACGTCCTCTCCGAGGCGCTGACGGTGTCGGGCAGCAACTCGCTGTCGGTGAGCTTCAAGGTCGGTACCGGCGTGCAGTCCTTCGACAACGTGTCGTTCACGATTGAGTCGTTGGTCAGCGTTGCCGCCAGCATTTCTTTCGACATCGATACCGCCAGCAACGCCGATCAGGCTTCGCTGCAGGTTTCGACCGCGATCGATACGCTGAACGCCGCCCGTGCGACGGTTGGTGCGGGTCAGAACCGGCTCTCCTTCGCGTCCGCGAATATCGCGACCGCGGTTGAGAACGCCGAGGCTGCCCGGTCCGAGCTGCTCGATCTGGATGTGGCTGCCGAGATGACGATGTTCACCAGCAAGCAGATCCTTCTGCAGGCCGGTGTGTCGATGCTCGCACAGGCCCAGCAGCTTCCGCAGAACCTTCTGCGGTTGTTCCAGTAGGAGCCACTGGAGGCGGAGGGGGTTCATCCCCCCTCCAACTCCGCCCTTTCATTCCATGTAGGAGGAGAAACCCATGGACGTCCGTATTTCACCGCAGGCATCAGCGCCGCAAATCGATTTGCGCGTGGTGTCCTCACACGCAGCCAGGACGTCGGCAGGGACCGGTGGCGCGCCCGCCGCTCATCCCGTCGGCAAGAGCCGGGATTTCGTGTCCGCGGCCGAACAGGTCGGCTCGCTGCTGAACAGTCTCCGAAGCGACAGTGGACCGAGCGGGTCCGGTACGAAATTGCAGCTCGATATCGATGAGTCCGCAGGGCAGGTCTACGGCATCGTCGTCGACAGCAAGACCGGCGAAGTCATTCATCAGATCCCGACCAAGGAAATGCGGGCGCTGATGGCGAGGGCCAAGGATTTGCTCGGCCCGATTCTGGATCTCAAGGCTTGATAGGCAGTTGGTGAGGACCTGATGATTGGCAGCACAAACCTGAACAGCCTGGTCGTGAACGGCTCATCTGCGTCGTTCTCGGGCCTGACGAGCGGGATCGACTTCCGGACGGCGGTCGATCAGATTATCGCTGCAAAGCGCATCCCGATCGACTCGCTTGAGGCGAAACTGGCGGGGAACACCGAGGAGATCGGTGCGCTCGAGATTATGCGCCAGGGCCTGACGACATTGCGCGACTCGTTGAACAGCCTCTACGGCAAAATCTCGCTCGGGGGGTCGGCGGATATCTTCAATGCGAAGACCGCGTTTCTCACCTCGAGCGCCGCGGGGGCACAGGTACCGACCGATGCGTCGTTGCTGCTCGGGGCATCGGTCGGCCCGTCCGCGGTTGCCGGCTCCCATCAGATTCAGGTGCTGCAGACCGCAGCCGCCCACAAGGTCGGCAGCGATGCCATCGGCAGCGCCAACTCGGCACTGAACATCACGGGCGAATTCGAACTCAACGGCGAAA
The DNA here is from genome assembly GCA_021776755.1 of Alphaproteobacteria bacterium. Classification (GTDB taxonomy): domain Bacteria; phylum Pseudomonadota; class Alphaproteobacteria; order JAJFFI01; family JAJFFI01; genus JAJFFI01. Next base: position 1,582 of record JAJFFI010000500.1, read on the forward strand.
GTATTACCGTGCTCGCGACGGATTCGCTGGCCGATATCCGCGACCGCATCAATTCAGCCAGCAGTGCCGGCGTGAATGCCAGTCTGGTAACCGTCGGTGGTGGCCAGAACTATCTGGTGCTGACCGCGGCCAGTACCGGCGCCAACATCCAGCTTTCGGACACCACCGGCACACCGCTGCAGACGCTCGGCATTGTCGACGGACGCGGCGCCGTGGCGAACGAACTCATCGCGGCGCGATCGGCGCAGCTTTATGCCGACGGGCTCCGCGACTCGACGGTCTCCTTCTACAAGTCAGCGGCCCAGACCGCGGCAAGCGCGCCCGTGACCGCGGGCGCTGCGGGGACGGCGGGCACCATCGAGATCTTCGACGCCGCGAACGCCTCCATCGGCACCGTTGCCTACAACGCCGACGACAGCATCCAGACATTGGCCGACGCGATCAATGCGTCCGCCGCCTTCGTCGCTGCAGGCGTCCGCGCCGAAGTGGTGCAAGACCTCGACGGCTATCACCTGAAAGTCAGCGGCGGCCAGGAAATTCGTCTGACCGATACCGGCAGCGCGGTGGCCGACCTCGGCCTCGGCTATCAGCAGGCGACCGATCTCTTCGATACCGCGACCGCGACCGTTGCCGCGACCGGCACGCTCACGTTCACCGACCCGAACGGGGACGGCGCGCTCGGCACGGTCAACTACACGGCCGGCGACACGCTCGAGCAGATCGCCGCCAACATCACGGCCAACGTCACCAACGTCAGCGCCGCCGTGGTGCAGGACGGGTCGGGCTACCGGATCGAAATCACCGGCGCGAGCGGGCAGACATTCGCGATTGCCGACTCCAGCACGCTCACAACCGAACTCGGGCTCTACGACAAGGAGCTCCTGATTCAGCGGTCGTCCAACACCGTTGGCGATCTCTTCGCGGGCGTGACGCTGACGCTGTTCGCAGCCGAGGCGGGGACCACGATCAATCTCGAAATCGAGCAGGATCTGCAGGCCGCCAAGGACCAGGTGACGGCGTTCGTCACCGCGTACAACGAGCTGAAGGTATTCCTGAACAGCCAGAAGTTCATCGACCCCGAAACCGGCGAGCCGGGCGACGAGGCGATCCTTATCGACAATTCGTCGGTGCGCCAGATCGAGCGCCAGCTCGGCCAGGTTCTGGGCTTTGGCGCACAAGGCTCCGGGCTCGACCTGACGGTTCTTGGCGATATTGGGATCGAGTTCGTCGACAACGGGACGCTGACCGATCCGCTGCTCGCGAACACGCTCACCATCGACCAGAGCAAGTTCGACGAGAAGCTCCTGAACGATCCGAATGCGGTGCGCGATCTCTTCAATTTCAAGGCGACGTCCTCGGATCCGCGCATCAGCGTTCTCGGTTTCAACGGTCAGACGTCGGCGGGCAGCTACACGCTCAACGTCGACTATGACCCGGGCACCGGGGAGGTGCTGTCGGCCAACATTGGCGGCGACGCCAACGGCGCGGACAACGGCTCGGTCACGGTCGCGCCGGGCGGCGTGCTCACATTGACCGACCAGACCGGCGCCGAGGGGCTCACGGTGATCTACACCGGCGACACCGACGTGTCGGCGATCACGCTCACGCTGTCCTCGGGCATCGCGCACCAGCTGTTCTTCGAGGCCGACGATATTCTCGATCCGACCAGCGGCCTGTTGCAGACCGAGCTCGACACCCTGACCGACCAGAACACCCAGAACGAGGGCCGCATCGAGCAGATGCTTGTCCGGCTCGAGCGCCAGCGCGAGACGCTGCTGCAGAAGTTCCTGAGGATGGAAACCAAGGTCAACGAGCTGAACTCGATCCTCGAGCGGCTGACCCAGCAGACCGACGCGATGTTCGCGAACTAGAACCAGAAGACCGCGCCCTGGCGCGGAGAACGGCGAGAGACAGATGAATCGCAATGAGAGGGTGGGATCATGAGCCAGGCGGCGACCAACAAATACTTCGAGAACCAGATGATGAGCGCATCGCCGGTTCGCATGGTGGTGATGGTCTATGACCAGGCGATCCTTTCGCTCAGCCGCGTCATCACGGCCGTCGAGGCGGGCGATATCGAAGGGCGCTGGAAGGCCAACCAGAATGCCAGCGAATGCATCTGGGAACTGATGACCGCCGTCGACCAGGAGCAGGGCGGCGATGTGGCATCCTATCTCGACCGGCTCTACCGTTTCATGATCCGGCGCCTCCTCGAGGTCGATATCCGCAACGACGCGAGCCCGGCCCGGGATGTCATCAATTTGCTCGAGCCACTCCGCGAATCCTGGCGCGAACTTGAACGCCAGATGGAATCCGAGCAGGCCGGGAATGCCGCTGCCGCGGCCCCCGAATCCCGGGAAACAAGTCAGGTCGCGGTCAGCGCCTGACACCCAACCGAAATTACCCGCCGGCGCCGGAAACGGGAACGGGCGCACCTTGTGAAGGGTGCGCCCGTTCTTGTTTCGATAGGGAAGCGGAAGTTACTGCAGTTCGATGGGGTGCTGGATCGAGTAGGTCTCGCTGCGCATGATGTACTGCGCGGCCTTCCGGTGCTCGGTGTCGACGACGACCGGCGCACGGGCATTCACGGTCAGCGCGACGCCCTCGGGGTCCTTTCGCACCGTGACCACCAGCAACAGTGCCGCATGTTCCTTTTCGACGCCGAGATCCTTCAGCATCTGCTCGGCGTCCTCGATCGCG
>JAJFFI010000006.1 GCA_021776755.1 Alphaproteobacteria bacterium
CCAGCCGAGCCGGCGCCGATGACCGCGAGATCATAGCGTCCGTTCTTCTCCACCGAAGCGCCACTGGACTTACCCATTACGGTATCTGCTCGCTGTTTTCCCGTTGGCTCCGGCTGCGCCGGTAAAGGGCGTAGATCGTGATGAGAATGAAGATCGCGAGCGCCGGAAACAGGACATAGTCCAGATAGCCAATCACCGCCGACAGGCCGACCGCGCCGACGAGCACGACGAGCACCGGTGTGAAGCAGCAGAGCGCGGCAATTACCGTGCCGGCAATTCCAACCTTGAGCAGACCTTTGTCGGTCATGGATTAGCGCCTCACGAAAACGGGAAGGACGCGAGGCCGAAGCCGACGATTTTCGTAGCGATTGATTTTCATAACGGCCGACTCTACATCCTGTAGCTACTACAGGTTCAAGGGTACATTTCGTCCATGGCAATTAACGACACCAGCACACCGATCACCCGGGGCGCGCTTGCCAGGCGCTCCGGCTGTCACATCGAAACCGTGAGGTATTACGAGAAGATAGGGTTGCTGCCCGCGCCCATGCGATCGGACGGAGGGCACAGATTGTACCGGGCCATCGATCAACGCCGGCTGCGCTTTATCCTGCGCGGAAGAGAACTCGGCTTCAGCATCGCCGAATTGCGGAGCCTGATGTCGATGGCCGATTCAGACAATTATACGTGCGGAGAAATTCACGGCATCACGACCGATCACCTGCGAGGCATCCGCGCAAAAATAAACGATCTCAAGCGGCTGGAGCGTACGTTGTCGGGAATCGCGGAGGACTGCAAAGGCGGCGACGTCCCCGACTGTCCGGTGATCGACGCACTTTGGGCAGGCTAGGGCGGCCGATTGCGCCCTACCGCTGCGCGAGCCGGTCTTTCAGCGCGAAATACTTGTCGGCGGCGCGGACGATGGCGGTTGCCAGTTTCGCCCGGTACTTGCTGGTGCGGAGCAGTTTTTCATCGGTGCGGTTCGAGAGAAACCCGAGCTCGACGAGAACCGCCGGCACGTCCGGCGCCTTCAGCACCACGAAGCCCGCGAAGCGGTGCGTGCGAAAGAGGGTCTCGATCTTGTGGGCCTGGAAGGAGCCGATCAGCGTGGTCGCGAACTGGGCGGATTCATTCATCGTGTCGCGCTGGGCAAGATCGATCAGGATCTTCGAGACCTGCCGGTCTTCGTGCCGGAGATCGATTCCGGCGACATGGCCGGACTCGTTCTCGCGCCGGGCGAGCCGGGCGGCCTCGCGGTCGGACGCGTTCTCCGAAAGCGTGTAGACCGCAGCCCCCCTCACCTTCCGCCGCGTGATGGTGTCGGCGTGAAGCGAGATGAAGAGATCCGCCTTGGCCTTCCGCGCGATTGCGATGCGCTCGCGGAGCGGCACGATCCGGTCGCCGTCGCGGGTCATCACGACCTTGTAGCGCTTGGTCGCGAGAAAGCTGCGCCGGAGCTTGCGCGCGGTGTAGAGCGTGATGGTCTTCTCGAAGGCGCCGCTGATCCCGGTCGCCCCCGGGTCGGGGCCACCATGGCCCGCGTCGATCACGACCACACGCTTGCGGGTGAGTTTCTTGCGGGCTGCCTCCCGTGCCTTGTGGAGATTGCCGGGCATGGTCGCGGCCCGGGGCTTGGCCCCCGATTTTGCGCCAGGCACGATCCGGCGCGGCTTGCCTTCTTCACCCGGGACGGCTCCGGTGGCATTGCCGGAGGTCGCGGTCGAGGTGTTCTGGGTGCTGGCCGTCTCGATGCCGCCCTGGCGCTCGGCCTCACGGAGGTATTCCTCCTCGGTGACCGGTTTCATGTCGACCACGAGACGATACTTGAAGGGCCCCGCCGGCGGCAGCACGAAGGTCTGGTGGATCAGCGCGGGCGAGTTCAGGTCGAGCACGATGCGGGTGTTGCCGCCGCCGATCTCGCCGGTCCGGTAGCCGCCGATCAGACCGTCCTTCGAGAGCGGCAATTTGGAGCCGATCTTCCAGTCCACGGGCTGCATGTCGATCACCACCCGGTAGGGATCGTTCAGCGTGAACGAGCGGAAGGCAACCTTCTTCGAGACATCGAGCACGAAGCGCGTCGTGCGATTGGCCTGCAGGCCGATGCGGATGCTGGTGACCGACGGCAGGTTGGCGCGCAGGCTTGCTTCCGATGCGACCGGCCGGGTGCCCGACTGCCGCGCGCCCCCGGTTCCGGCCTCGGCGCCGGACTGGGCGCGAACATCCTGGGCCGGCCCGATGCCGAGCGCCAGAGCACACAGGCCGGCAACCACCGCCATGCGGGCAGCCTGCGGGAGTTTCCGGACTTCAGGGGGTGTCAGCAATCGCCACATCTTGCGCGCCGCAGCTCTCCAACCTCAATATATTTGGACCAAGTATAGGCAAGAGATTAGTTAATGATCAATGAACAAAGAGTTAATGGCACAGTATTTTCCCTTATTTTCCACTGACTTGCACAAACCCAATTCTTGACGATACTGCTGCCGCGCCCGCAAAGGGAGCCGGTGACGGGCGGCAAACTGCCCGCGGATTCCGGCAATCCCGGCGCAATGCGCATGACTCTTTCGGGCCGGCGCGGCGCCGGAAGCCCGGAATATCCCGGTTCTGGCGCCGGTCGCGGGAGACTTACCGAGGGCAAGTCGCGGTTTCTGTTGTCCGATTGAAGTCGCGGGCTTATGTTAGGTAAGTCTGCCGTCGGTACGACTCTGGTGACGTCCAACCGATATCACCGGAATGCCGAGGCGGAGGGGGTTGACCCTGGTGCGATTTCGAGCACCCGACGAATCCGCAAAGCGGCCCCTCTTCGAGAGATGAGGGGCGGTCCCGCAAGGGATTACTTTCCGGTCGCCGGGGCAAGCGAAAAGCACATAGAGCCGGTATCACCCGCATGGGGCGGGGGCCGGAGGGCGCCAACTTCTTCGTATCCGGCAGACGGACACACGAGGCAAACGCGAAGACCGCACGGATGATGGCCCTACACACAAATGCCTGTCCGGATCGCTCCCCCAAGCGGCCAGCCGGCGCGGCGGATAAAATCCGCCCCGCCCCCTGCGCCGCGCCAGTTCCTGTGCATGTCCCGTTGAGGACGCCGGGTGGCAAGAGCACGCGCGATCTCCGCATGCAGAATACGACACACCACACACCGCTGCTGTGGCCGGCCCTGTTGGCCCGCCCCGCGGCGTGGAGAGATTCATGGTCAAACGCATGCTCATTGACGGCACGCAGCCCGAGGAGACCCGGGTTGTCGTCGTCAGCGGCAAGAAGCTCGAGGAGTTCGATTTCGAATCGGTCTCGCGCAAGCCGCTCAAGGGGAACATCTATCTTGCCAAGGTAACCCGGGTCGAGCCGTCGCTTCAGGCGGCATTCGTCGATTACGGTGGCAACCGTCACGGATTTCTGGCCTTCAACGAAATCCACCCCGACTACTACAAGGTCCCGGTCGCTGACCAGCAGCAGGCCGAGCAGGAGCTTGTCGAGGAAGCCGAAGCGGCGGAAGCCGCCGAGGCCAACGACGAGTCGGGCGAGGGGAACGGCAAGGACGTCGAGGAGATCGGCGGCGACGAAGAGGAAGAGATCGAGGAGATCCGCCCGTCGTCCCGCGCGCGCCACGAACGCCGCTACAAGATCCAGGAAGTCATCAAGAAGCGCCAGGTGATCCTGGTCCAGGTGACCAAGGAAGAGCGCGGCAACACGGGTGCGGCGCTGACTACCTATCTGTCGCTCGCCGGCCGGTACTGCGTGCTGATGCCGAACACCGCGCGCGGCGGCGGCATCTCGCGGAAAGTGACGCAACCCTCCGATCGCAAGCGTCTCAAGAAGATCATGGAGGACCTCGGGATCCCGACCGGGCTCGCGGTCATCCTGCGCACGGCGGGCGTCAAACGCACCAAGGCCGAAATCAAGCGCGACTACGAATACCTGGTGAAGGTCTGGAGCGAGATCCGCGAGGAGACGCTCAAATCCACCGCGCCGAACCTGATTTACGAGGAAGGCAATCTCATCAAGCGCGCCATCCGCGATCTCTATTCGAACGAGATCACCGAGGTGATGATCGAGGGCGACGAGGCCTATCGCACGGCCAAGGACTTCATGAAGATGTTGATCCCGTCGCACGCAAAGAAGGTGCAGCCCTACAAGGACGAGGGCATGCCGCTGTTCCACCGCTATCAGATCGAAAGCCAGATCGACAACATCCACAATCCGGTCGCACACCTGAAATCGGGCGGTTATATCGTTATCGATTCGACAGAAGCCCTGGTGGCGATCGACGTCAACTCGGGCCGCTCGACGCGCGAGCGCAATATCGAGGAGACTGCCTACCGCACCAACCTCGAGGCCTCGGAAGAGGTCGCGCGCCAGTTGCGGCTGCGGGATCTCGCGGGCCTGATCGTCATCGACTACATCGACATGGACGAGAACCGCAATAATCTGGCGGTCGAGGCGCGGCTGAAGGAATCCATGCGCCAGGACCGCGCCCGCATCCAGGTCGGCCGCATCAGTCATTTCGGCCTGCTGGAGCTGTCGCGCCAGCGTCTGCGCCCGTCGCTGTTCGAGACCTCGATGGAGGCCTGCTCGGCCTGCGGCGGCACGGGTCATATCCGCTCGACCGAGTCGATGGCGCTGCACACGCTCCGCCAGATCGAGGACGAGGCGCTGCGCAAACCCAACACGGCTTTCGAGGTGATTTGCCACTCGACCGTCGCGCTCTATCTCCTCAATCACAAGCGTCAGTCGCTTGCCGAGATGGAAGCGAAATACGGCCTCCGGATCGTCATCACCGGCGATGACACGCTGACGCCGTCGGAGATGCGGATCGAGACGATCGCAACGCTCGAGCCCGGCGAGGGCGGCACGGCGCCGGTCCGCGCAGGCGACCTGGCATTTGCGCCGGACGATGAGGACGAAGGCAAGGACGACGAGAAACGCGACGATCAGCCGCGCTCGCGGGGACGCCGCGGCGGACGCGGCCGGGGCCGTGGCCGTGACGATGACGGCAACCGCGGACGCCGGCCGGACCGCGCCGCGAAAGATGCCGGTGAAGGTGATGGGGCCGGTGCCAGTTCTGGTGACGGTGGCGACAGCGAAGACGAGTCCCGGAAGCAAGCCGCCGCGCCAAACGGCGAGGACGGCGACGGCACCGAGTCGGGGCAGCCCCGCAAGCGCCGCCGCCGCGGCAAGCGCGGAGGCCGCCGGCGCAACAAGCGCGCTCAGGAGGCGGCCGACGGCAATGGTGTCGATACCGAGGCGCAAGGCGCCGACGAGGCGGAAGCTGGCAAAGCCGGAGACGATGGTACGGACAGTGGTGCGGACGACGGCAAGGAAGCGCCCAAGCCGCGCCGCGGCCGCCGCCGCAAGGCCGATGCCGCCACCGAGACCGAGGCGGGCGAGGACGCCAGCGCCGAAGCACCGGAACAGCCCGAAGCAAGCGCCAGGGACGATGGCGACACCGGCAAGAGCAAGCCGAAGGGCAGCCGGCGCCGGCGCTCGCCTAAATCGGACGACGATGACGGTAAGGACCAGACCGCCGCCGCCGCTGAGGCGTCCGATGGCCGCAGCGAAACCGCCAAGTCACCAGCCAACGGCGGTGACGGTGACAGTGACGACAACAGCGGCCCCGCCCCCGGCGAGGAAATCATTGTCGTCGAGGAAGACGCCACCCCCGGAGAGCCCCGTAAAGGCTGGTGGCGCTCGCTGGTTGAATAGCTTCAAATGACAACCGAATTGCCCGGCGGGGCGCCTTCCTTCCCGTGTGGATCGAGGCGCCCCGTCTGGTATTCGAGACCCATGCAGATCTGTTCAGACAAGAGTGCCGCCCCATGAAAGCCCTGATCGTCCACGCCCACCCTGAGCCGAAATCCTTCAACCGCGCCATGCGGGACGTGGCCGAGGCGACGCTCGCCGACATGGGCCACGAGGTTACGGTCAGCGACCTCCACGCGATGGGGTTCAACCCGGTGTCGTCGGCGGAAGACTTCGGCTCGCGGCGCGACCCGGACCACATGTCGTACGGACTCGAGCAGCGCCACAACTGGAAGGCCGGCACGTTGGCACCCGAAATCGCCGGCGAGGTCGAGAAACTGCTCGCGGCCGACTTCGTGCTGCTGGTGTTTCCGCTGTTCTGGTTCTCGACGCCGGCGATCCTCAAAGGCTGGTTCGACCGGGTGCTGCTCTCTGGCGTGTTCTATGGCGGGCGGCGGGTCTATGACCGCGGCCCGATGCAGGGCAAGCGCGCGATGGTCGCAACCACCCTCGGCGGCCGCGACACGATGTTCGGCGACAACGCCGTGCATCCGGATCTTCGCAACGTGCTGCTCCCGGTCGAGCGCGGCACGCTCCAATACATCGGCATGGAGGTGCTGCCCCACTTCGCCGCGTGGCATGTGCCTTACGTCGACGACGCCACACGCCGCAAATATCTCGAGGATTTCGAGGCGCACCTCCGGACGCTGGACACGCTGGAGCCCCTGCCCCGCCCGACCCTCGACGACTTCGACGACAATTTCATGCCGATCCAGCGGTAGGCGCGCGCGGTACACCGCCCGCCTCCCCCCTTCGAGGCACGCTGCCGCGGGCGCCTCAAGGGGAAGCGCTTGTGAAGCCCAGCCGGCTGCTACGCCGCCGCGTCCTTCGCTTCTGCGCGCTTGCGGGTGTCGAAGTCGGCAACCATCGACTCAGCCTTGGCATCGTCGATGAGCTTGCGGGCAAGCGGGAAGACTTCCTCTTCTTCCTCGTCAACGTGGTGGATAACCTCG
>JAJFFI010000051.1 GCA_021776755.1 Alphaproteobacteria bacterium
AGTTTTATCTGGGCCTCTCCGCAGAAGGTCAGAAGAGCTTCCGGGACGTGAAGAACTATCGCCGCCGCAAGCGCTGGCTCGCATAAAAAAATATAAGTTTTCAGGGAAATCCCGGCCTCTGCCGGGCTTTTCTTTGTGCGCAATCGGCGCTACCCATAGTCGCCCGCATCAAGACGGGCGCAGAAATTTCCATCGAAGAATTCTGACGTGTGGGGAGCGAGATGGCCGGAACCGGAGATTTTTACGACGACCTTGAAACACGCGATCCGGAGGCGCGCGAGAAAGCGCTTCTGTCGGCACTGCCGGATCAGGTCGCCCATGCCCGGGCCAACGCGCCGTTTTATTCAGATGCCCTGAAAGATGTCGACGCCAAGAGCATCACCTCCCGCGAAGCGCTCGCGGCCCTACCGGTGACCCGCAAGTCCGAGGTCATCGAGCTCCAGAAATCGAAGCCGCCGTTCGGCGGTCTCGCCGCGATCGACGCGGGAGACGCCGCCGCGGTCTTCACGTCACCCGGTCCGATCTATGAGCTGATGTCAGGCACAAAGGATTACTTCGGCCTTGGCCGCTCGGTCTTTGCCTGCGGGTTCCGCAAGGGCGAGCTGATTCACAACAGCCTCGCCTACCACATGACGCCCGGCGGCTGGATGTTTCATTCAGGCGCGCAGGCCGTGGGCTGCGCCGTGTTTCCGGCCGGCGTCGGCAACACCGAACAGCAGGTCGAGGCGCTCGCCCACCTGAAGCCCGCAGGCTATGGCGGCACGCCGGATTTCCTCCAGGTGCTGCTCGGCAAGGCGGACGAGATGAAACTCGATGTTTCGTCGGTCAAAAAGGCGATGGTCGGCGGCGGCCCGCTGTTTCCGGCGATGCGCGAGGCCTATAACGCGCGCGGCATTTCGGTGCTGCAGAACTATGCGACGGCCGAACTGGGCCTGATCGCCTACGAGAGCCCGGCACTGGAGGGCATGATTCTGGACGAGCGCGTCATCGTCGAAATTGTCCGCCCGGGAACCGGCGACCCGGTCGACGAAGGCGAGGTCGGCGAGGTCGTGGTGACGACCATGGTGCCGGAGCTGCCGCTGATCCGGTTCGCGACTGGCGATCTGTCTGCGGTGATGACCGGGCAAAGCCCGTGCGGGCGCACCAACACCCGGATCAAGGGCTGGATGGGCCGGGCCGACCAGACGACCAAGGTGCGCGGCATGTTCGTCCGCCCCGAGCAGATCGCGGCGGTCGCCGCGCGTCACGGCGAGATCGCCAAGGCGCGGCTGACTGTCGACCACGCCGGCGGCAAGGACATCTCGACGCTGCAGGTTGAGGCCAACGGCGATCTCAATGCCGAGGCAGTCGCCGAATCCTTCCGCGCGGTCTGCAAGGTCGGTGCGACCATCGAACGCGCCGAGCCGGGCAGTCTTCCCAACGACGGCAAGGTCATCGACGACATCCGCAAGTTCGACTAGCCCTTCCAGGTACGCGATTGCAGCCCGAAATGCCGGAAAAACAACCGCCGCTGCGATTACTGGTTGCGGCGGCAGTTTTATTTGCGAAACCGAAATGAGCGGCCTCAAATACCAAGGCCTGCGCAGGCTTGCATGAGAAATCACAATGCCGCCACATTCCCGGCGTGGACAAGCCCGATTCCGGGCATATGTGATTGAATAACATCAAAAAAAGAATCTCCACTCTGATCGAGGCTTCACACCAGCCTCCGATCGCCGGTCATCCCCGGACCGGCCAAAAGGCCAAACGGATCCCCCCTCCGGTTGGCCTTTTTTTTTGGCCGCGCTCCGGTGCCTCGGACGAAATCCGGCGATCTGCGGCGATTTGCAGCATCGGATCCTGTTTTTGGCTAGGATGCGCGGCATGGACCTGACGCCATGAGCACGCCCGACGTGTCGAACGCCCCCTTCTCTGCCCGCGATCTTTCCTGCATCCGTGGCGGGCGGATCGTGTTTTCGGGCGTAAACTTCTCGCTCGCCCCCGGGAGCGCCATCCTGCTGACCGGCCCGAACGGGGCCGGCAAGACCAGTCTGCTCCGCATGGCCGCAGGTTTACTCCCGGCCGCCGCCGGCGGGTTCTTCTGGGACGACCTCGAACCACCGGTCGAGCGCGCCGCCCACAACGCGCGCATCCTCTATGCCGGGCACGCCGAAGCTGTGAAGCCGGCGCTGACCGTGCTCGAGACTGTCTCGTGCTGGGCCGGGCTGCGGGGCTATGGCCGGAACGCCAGCCGGGACGCGCTCGACCGGGTGGGGCTTGCGACACTTGCCGACACGCCGGCGCGGTTTCTCTCGGCGGGCCAGAGGCGGAGGGTCAATCTGGCGCGGCTCTTCGTAACGGATGCCGTCCTGTGGCTCCTCGATGAGCCAGGCACCGCGCTCGACGCAGCGACCCGTATGAGCCTCGACGCCGCCATTCGCGATCACCGCGAGCGCGGCGGCATGGCGCTGATCGCGACCCACGGCACACCCGATGTCGGCCCGGCGGTCGCGCTGGCGCTCGACAATTTCACCGACCACGAAGCCGGGTTCGCGAGCAGCTACGAACCGGGCTGGGCCGAGCTTTGACCGAGTTCCTGCATATCCTGTGCCGTGAATTGCGCCTCGCCGTCCGCCAGCCCGGCGACACGGTGCTGGTCCTCGCCTTCTTCGTGCTGGGCGCCGTGGTCTTCCCGCTCGCGATCGGCCCCGATGCCGGGCTGCTGCAGCGCATCGCGCCGGGCATCATCTGGGTGATGGCGCTGTTTGCCACCCTCCTCGGCTTTGATCGGATGTTCGCGGCCGATCTCGAGGACGGCAGCCTCGACGAACTGGTGCTGTCGATGGGCTCGCTGGTCGTGCTGGTGCTGGCCAAGGCGGCGGCGCACTGGCTGGTCACGGCATTGCCGCTGATCGTCGTTGCCCCGCTGGCCGCGACGATGCTGAACCTCTCCAACGGCGGGCTCGGCGTGCTGGTCGCAACTCTCTTGCTGGGCACCCCGACGCTGACGCTTATCGGCACCATCGGCGCGGCTTTGACCCTGGGCGCGCGCCGGGGCGGCGTGCTGCTCGCGCTGCTGCTGCTGCCGCTGTTCGTGCCGGTGCTGATTTTCGGGTCAACGGCAGTGGACGCCTCCCTTCATTCCGAGAGCGCGCGGCCCCATATGATGTTACTGGGGGCCATGCTATTAGGAGCACTGGCGCTGACGCCCTGGGGGGCCGCGGCGGCGCTCCGCCAAGCGGTTGAATAATATGATAATCCCGGCCCCGACGAGCATCTTGCGGCACGAACCATGCGGATCCTGAACTGGCACGCCCTGGCCAATCCGGCCCGCTTCATGCGCCTCGCTGGCGCCGTCCTGCCGTGGGCCGCTGGCATTGGGGCGGTGGCCTTCGCCGCGGGTCTCTACCTCGCCTTCTTTGCCTCGCCTCCCGACTATCAGCAGGG
>JAJFFI010000501.1 GCA_021776755.1 Alphaproteobacteria bacterium
GATCCCCTTCAGGGTGAAGGTCTTCTTGAAGTCGCGAAAATCCTGGCGCAGGCGCTCCTCGGAAATCGTGAACAGCGGCGAGCCGTACTCGGCCATCAGGTCGCGCACGTCGTGACCGGTGTCGAGGGTCGCAATTGCCGCAACATCGTGCACCTGGTGCTTGCCGATCGCCCCAATCGTGAGCGGCGTCAGGCGCGGCGGCTCATAGGGCTGGCGCTTTGATTGTTTGCGCGCGTTTCCGGCCTTTTCGGATGCGGCCTTGACGTCTTTTTCGAGGATGCGGGAGCCGTCAGCCATGCCGCACCTCGCCTGCCGTAGAGAACGCCGCGATTTCCTGCGGGGCGACCGGGAACTCGGCGCAGGAGCGCATGAAGACGGTCTTGCCGTTCGGGTTCGGCTCCGGCGGTTCGCTATCCATCGCCGCCATGACGCCGGTCAACGGCAGATTGTGGCCGCAGGATTTCGCATAGCTGATCCAGGCCGTGTGCCGGGGATTGATTTCGAGCAAATAGAACTCCTCGGTCAGCGCATCGCGGATGAACTCGCCCTCAACCGGACCAACCCAGCCGAGATCACGAAGGTAATGGCCGAGGCTTTTCTCCAGCTTCATCTGCGGCACATGGATCGCGCCCCAGGTGCTGCCACCCTCGTCGGTGAACTGTTTCTTGATGGTGACGGTATTGATCATCTCGCTGTCGCGCCCGCAGACCGTCGCCACCGCGAACTCGTCGCCGTTGATACATTCCTGGGCGAGACAGACACCATCGTCGTTGCGGTGCTCGGCGTAGGCGAGCCGCGCGTCTTTTGCCGTCTCGACCCTGGTCGCACCAGACACCGCGCCCTTCACGATCATTGGCAGGCCGAGTTGCTCGATCGCCGCGCCGATGTCGGACTCGCGCACGAGGCGGCAGGACGCGGGGATGCGGAAACCGCCCCAGTCCGAGCGGTTCTGCTCGAGGAACAGCGGCAGTTTCCGGGTGCGGTCATGGGCGTCGGCCACCGGGATCAGCATGCCGACACCCAGCTTTGCGATGCCGTCGGCAATCTCGATGTATTTCGGAATTTCGATATCGAGGCAGGGAACGATCACGTCGAACGGATCCTGCTTGTGAATTTTGGTCAAGCCGTCGAGCAGCGCGCCACTGTCGCCAAACGGCGGCAGCTTGAAGACCGCGTCGAACAGGTCCGGCCGGTAGACGCCGCTGTCGAAGGAGTCGTAGCCGAGCCCGAACACCGACGCCGCTTCGCCGGAGGCCTTGAGGGACTCGGCAACGCCAAGTCCGGCCATCACGGTGTTGAAGGAACTGACGCCGGTCACCGCGACCCGCGGGCCGTCTTTCTTTGGCGCGGGCGGAGAGTTTCCGCACGGTGTGCCTTTGCACGAGCGCCCGTCCTGCAGCGTGCGCACGTTCTCGATGGGCAGCGCCACTTCCCGGATATCGCGCACGAAGCCCGCGCCGGCTTTCGCCAGCGGCGCCGTCGCCTTGCCGCGGCCGAGAATTTCCTCAGCCAGCAGAACCGGCAGGTTGCACCCGGCCCAGGCCGAGAGATGGATCCAGGAAGGAAAGCGGCAATTAACCTCGATCAGATGGGTACGCCCGGTATCAGGCTCACGGATCATTTCGAGTTCAAGCGGGCCTGCCCAGTTGAGGCGCTTCAGAATGCGGCGTGCGGTCTTGGCGATATCGGGATCGTCGACCACCGCCGCCATCGCGCCCTTGCCTTCCTCGGTCACGGCGAGCTTGCGGATCGCGACATCGGCCAGCAGCGATCCGTCGTGGCGCGCGACCATCGCGACATTGTATTCGTCGCCCGGGATAATCTGCTGCAGCAGTACGCCGTTGCCCCACTTCTTGTTGAGCTCCCGCGCCTCTTTCTGCGCCTGCTCGGCGTTGTGGACCTTCCTGGCGCCCGCGATCGTGCCCTTGACCATCAGCGGATAGCCGAACTGGTCGGCATAGAATGCGAGCTGCTCCAGGTTCACGACATGGATGGTGATCGGGGTCGCAATGCCGTGCTTGTGGCAGAAGGCCGGCAGGTTGACCTTGGCGGTGTCCGTCAGCGCCTCGTATCCGGGAATGAGTGTCTTCAGGCCCGCGTCATAGAACCATTTGATGTAGCGCGCGGTTGCCAACACCTCGAGATCGAGGTTGGGGATCCAGGCATCGAATTCGCGGTCTTCGTGCAGCGCGAGAATGCGCTCGACGAAGGGGCGGTCGCCGCCACCCTGCTCGGGCAGCATATGCACGTTGTCAATCAGCCCGGGTTGCCACGCCGCGGTCATCCAGGCGTCATAGCCGAGCGCGTCAAGCTCGAGCCGCCCGTTCCATCCGTCGCGCAGCGCGTGTGCGACTCCGCCGCCGGGTTCCGGGTTGTCCGCGCCGGCGAATCCCGACAGTGCAATCCGGATGCTAGGCCCTGACATCGGCGAGGCCCATGCGCTTGAGTTGATGCAGGAAGGTCTCGGTATCGCGCCGCGCTTCCGGTTCCCCGACCTCGAATTCCGCCGTCACAACGGCCACCAGGTCGTCAATTCCGGCGCCGTCCTTCAGCGCCTTCAGCATGTGCCATGCGGCCGCGGTGCAAGTGAAGATCGCTGCCGTGTGCGTGTCCAGCAGGATGCCGGCCGCGTTGCCTTGCCCTTCATCCGCCTGGGCACGCCGGGTCAGGCTCCAGGTGTCGCCGCTCATCTGTTGTTCGCCTTGAACGTCGCGGGCTTTGTATTCGCGGGCGCGGCTTTGACTTTTTTCGGTGCGGGCGCCGGCTTCGCGGGCGTCTTGCGGGCCTTCGGATTTTTCAGTTCGGCCAACGCCAGTTTGGCGTCGGGATAGCGCGACTGCAGGCGCAGCGCCTTGCGATACCACTTTTCCGCACCCTTTGTGTCGCCCTGGGCCCAGCGGGCATGCCCCATGCCGGTGACGACATCGATCCATTTCGGGTGGGTCGTCAGCACCTTCCGGAAAATGGCTTCAGCGTCCTTCGGCTGCTTGGCATTCAGATAGGCATAGGCGAGGGTCGAGGTCGCGTTGTAGGTCAGCGGCCAGCGCGTCTTGGTGCCGGGGATCAGGATCTTGCTCTTGATCGGACGGAGTGTGCCTGGCTCGTGCCTGGCCGCCACCTTGAGATGTTCTATCGCGGCCGGATAGTTTTTCAGCTTGTAGTGGGCAAATCCCGCGCCACGATACGCCGACGGCTCGCTGCCGCCCGCTGCAAAATACTGTTTGTACCGAGTAGCTGCCGCCTTGGCGTCTCCCGTTGCAAGCAGGCCCCAGCCCATCGACTTGTAGGCGTCGCGCACCAGCGCCGGGTCCAGCTTGAGCTTGTCAAAGGACGGATGGATGTAGGCGGGCGCCAGGGACACGGCACGAATGGCCTTGGCGGCGGCCAACTGGTTTTTGCCCTGCTCGGCATAAGCGCGGGCCAGCAGGAAATCCACGTCGGACGACTTGGGATAGACCCATGACGCAAGCTCGAGAACGCGGCTCGCGCGATCATGCTCGCCGCCTTCGATCATTTTCAGCGCCGGCACCGTAAAGGATTGCAGGACCTGGTAGGGGTTCTGCCGGAGCGACTTCAGGAGCAGCTTCTCTGCCGCGTCGAAGTCGCCGCGCTGGGCAGCGACGAAGGCCAGGCCCTTGACCGACATGTAGGCGCCGTCGTGCCGGGCGACCACGGCCTTGAATGTCGCCTCGGCGAGATCGAGGTTATTCTTGTAAAATGCCAGCCACCCGTAGCCGTCATCGACCAGCCATTTCAGTCCTGGCGGGATCGAGTTTTCTGCCGAGGCGAGCGCGCGCCGCGCGCCGGCAAGCTTGCCCGAGGCGATCAGCTTCCAGGCCTGCTTGTAGGTCGCGACCGAGCCGCCGGCGCCGCCGAGCGAAATTGCCAGCTCCTTTTTCGCCGCAACCTCGACAAGCCGGCCGATATCCGCCGGATAGGGTACGGTCGCGATATTGGCTCCACAGCCTGGAGCCCCGCACGCGCCGGGCGCAAGCGACAGCAGCCCGGGCGTGGGTGCGTCAGCCTGTGCCGCCGTTGGCGCCGCAAACCCCAGCGCCAGCGCTATGCCGGCAGCCGCGAGCGGGGTGATCCA
>JAJFFI010000502.1 GCA_021776755.1 Alphaproteobacteria bacterium
TTTCCAATGAGCCCTTGTAGGGCTCCAATGCCAAAACCATGTCTGTATCGCTTGACACCTCAACCGCTAAGGCCACTCGCTTCGTCTTGCGGTCAAGGACGCACATTCGCGAGTTCCAACGACCGACGTCGATAGCAGCGATGTGTTCCGTCTCATCCATGTACGAATTGGTCTAATTTTTTCACGCTAAAGATTGAATACTATAAGTAACATTTTTGTCCCATTGCAAGTGTGTCGTGGGAAATTGTACCGCAGGTACATTATTTGACGTCGTGATGCGATTGGACGCTCGAGCGCGTGGGCACAGACAAGTCGACCAAGTCCAGTAGAGCTCTGTTGCTTGACTGATATCGATACTGCGCTCGGCCAAGAGATCTTCAAACTGGCTCAATGACAGCGAATAGCGGATGTACATCATGGCCGAGGCGGATGGCTTTGGGCAAGCTGTTGAAATAGCGGAAAGGAATGCGCATCGCTGGAAGCGATTGATTGCCCGATTGCAGCTCAAGAAACTTGCTCAGACAAAGCCCTGACCTCCGATGCTTGCGAATCGGCCAGCAGGCTATGAACTGATGTGGAGATGCGAAAAATTGACGCCAAAATCGGCCTTTCGGACCGCCGCAAGCAATCGGTCAGGTTTGGCAGGCTTCCGGTACCTTCCGAATGCTTGTGACTCCATGTGGTGACCAGCAAGGTCCGAGACTATATCGAGTCGAATGTCCTTCTCTGCAAGTTCGTCGATAAAGGTGTGGCGAAAACTATGGAAGGTTTTGCGGGGGCGGGTAATCCGAAGCAATCGCTTCTGGCGTGACCAGTATGAGGAAAATCCGGAGGTGCGGTGAGCCTCGCTGCAGTAGTGGAAGGCTGGAAAGCATCGGGAGCTAGGTTCATCGGTAGTTGCCGTGATTTCCTCAATCCAGCCGATCTGGCGCAACTTCGGATGGACGGGTATGACGCGCCGGCCGAAAGTCGTTGGGCTGCACATCGAAGCACCAAACGCCGTCAATCTCTCGAATGTCGCGTCTCAACAGATGCGCCGCCTCTCCAAGGCGCATGCCGCTGAACAGAGATATCAGCGGCAGCCAGAACTTGTGGTCACGGGGTCTCGTCGCCTGATCCGGGTGTGGATCGAGATAGGGCGCATATTGTCGCCCCTTTGCGGAAAATCAGGTCTAGATCGGCGGTCACGTACCGCTCTCGCTCCTGGTTGGGCGTTGTCCTCCTCGGCAAGGTCAGTCTCAAGGCGGGGTGTCGGTCGATATAGCCATTGTTGAGCGCCCAGCTGAAGAACGAGGTGATTTCTGCCAGGTAGCGGTTAACTGAACCCCTGCTGAGTTTTCGCATCCCGTCACCTTTCCTGATGGCCGCTTCAATGGGAATGCCGGGAAAATTGCGCTCCCAGTGGGCCGGGAGGCGCATCAGGGTTTCCTTGGCGGCACGCATGTCTTTCCTGGTCACATGCCGGATTGGCGTGTTGCCAACGAGCCGGATCAATGTGCGCAGTACGGTCTCGTAGCTGCGCAATGAACCGGGCTGGAAGGCGGGCCCGCGTTCTTCCAGGAACTTCAGGACTACGTCGGACAACATCGTCTGGCCGGGTTCGTCAACCAATTGCCCGCTGCGGAGCATCGTGAGGTCGGCAAGCAGCTCGCCAAGCTTTTGCTCGAGGGCCTCGAGGGTCGGCGTTTCCTCCTGTTTTTCATCACCGGCCATGGCCTCCAGTTCTTCCCGGAGCAGGCGACCATTGTGCCGGGACCGCCCTCTTGGCTCGACTGTCTCGGTCAGATTTCGAACGTTTTGCAGCAGGCGTGCGGTATCTGCATCCGGAATATTCGGAAACTGTTTCAGTACCGCGAACAGGCGCTCGGCCGAGTCACTCATGTACCGCGCCAAGGCAGCACCCAGGACCGTGTCCTTCTCACTCAGATGTATCTGAAGATATGTGCTGATACCTGCGCGGCGCTGAATCGCCACCGGGACATAATGCTTCCACACGAGCTTGTGCCCATCGAGGACCATGAGACTTCCCATCACTCTTCCTCCCTGAAGTAACCGGGCGGTCGAGCCGGGTCATGACGTGGAAGCACGTTGCCCCCTTCGCGGCAACAAGACTATGGACGCGAAATTATGAGTCCACGACCTGGCCCCTAGCTGTCGACGAAGCCGGGGAAGCTCCAGTTCCGGTGATCATCGAGTCAGGGATCTTTATAGGACCCAGGGAAATAGTGCTTCAATGCCGCCCTCAAACTGACCATCTCGAGTTCGGCTTCGAACGGGATGTCATTTCCATGCTTTCCCGGATTCGGATTATTGATGATCCAGTCGATAACAAGGCGGTCATAGCGGACGCGGATGGCCGCCAAACGTTCGTCGTTCTTTTCAAACTCGTGGAACAGAAATTTCTGCATCGAGACTTTGCCCTTCATCGCGTCCTCGTACATCTTGTGCAGAAGGGCCGCACGCCGATTTACCAGCTCCGTCTGGCCATTGACCCGAATTTCGATCAGCGTGTTTCCGAAAAAGTGGATGTCCGCAAGATCAGGATACTCCTTCGGCTTTTTCCGCGGCCGCCCCTTCGGATTTGGGCAATGACCCTTGCGCCAGCGACCGCGGCTGTCCCGGGTCGGCTCAGCCGCGGCATCACCGTGCAACTCTACCGTATCGTCATCGTCGTCACGCATCATCCATTCCTCAAATCAATCTCCAGCCCGGCCGCCGAGCCATCCAATCAACGCTCGTCTTCGGCTCCGACCATGAGATCGGTATCAGGGTTAGCAGCTGACCGGTCCGCCTCGGCCGAGCGCCGTTCTTCCATCACGTCGAAGGCCTGGCCCGTTTCGACGTGTCCGGCGCGCTTACCGGTAGAGGTCTGCCAACGCCGGATGATCGTGTCGCAGTAAAGCGGGTCCAGCTCGAGCATCCGCGCCCGCCGGCCGGTCTTTTCGGCCGCGATCAGCGTGGTGCCCGATCCGGCAAACGGGTCGAGGACGATCTGGCGCCGACGGGAACAGTCCTTGATGGCGTCGGCGACCAGCGCCACCGGCTTTACCGTGGGGTGCATGGCCAGAGAATCGTCCCGGTCGCGCCCGAAGCTGTTCACGCCGGCATAGTTCCAGACATTCGTGCGATAGCGACCGGTCTGGCCCAGCTCGAAGTTGTTGATGTGCGCCGCCGTGCCGCTCTTGAAGGCGAAGACGAGCTCATGGCGCGAGCGGTAGAACGTTCCCATGCCGCCGTTCGACTTGGCCCAGACGCACAGATTCTTCAATTCGCTATAGACGGCTTCGCCGGCCGCGAGCGTCTCGCCCATATGCCGCCAGTCCATGCAGATGAAATGGATGGCGCCGTCTTCCGAATGCGCCGCGATGTGGGCGAAGACGGTCTCGAGGAAGCCGCGGAACTGGTCCGGAGTCATTTCACCCGAGGCCATCGCAAATTCGCGGTGACGTACCTTGCCGAGCCCGGAGACGTGGCCTTCGATCGGCACGTTGTACGGCGGATCGGTGAATATCAGTGCGGCTCGATCGTCGCCAAGCAGCCTGTCGTAGGACCCGGCGATGGTTGCGTCGGCGCAGAGCAACCGGTGCCGACCGAGCCGCCACAGATCGCCTGGCCGTGTCACCGCATCCCCGGAGTCCGGGATCGTCGGGACCTCGTCGTCGCTGTTACGATCTGGCGCATTCGCCTCGGCCTGTGCGTCGAGGACGAAATCCACCTCGGCGGTGTCGAAGCCGGCAAGCTCGATCGAAAAGTCGAGTTCGATCAGCCCCTGCAGCTCGATCGCCAGCATTTCCTGGTCCCAGCCGGCCTCCTCGGCGAGCCGGTTGTCGGCGAGGATGTAGGCGCGCTTCTCAGTCTCGTTCAAATGCTCAACGCGCAGCGTCGGCACCTCCACCCAGCCGAGCTGGTTTGCCGCCGAAACGCGGCCGTGGCCGGCGATGATCAGGTTGTTCTCGTCGATCAGGACCGGGTTGACGAAGCCAAACCGCTCGATCGAAGCGGCGATCTTCTTGATCTGACGCCGGGAATGGGTTCGGGCATTGCGCGGATAGGGCTGCAGCATGGAAATTCCGATCATCTCCGTGCCGGCTGGCCAAGCTGCGCCCCGGGGGGCGACATTTGTGATTGAGTCGTGCGCGTTCATTTAAATAGCCTCTTTCAGGGTTGATTTCTGGCGCAAGTAAATGATCGAATTCAAGGAAAGCCTCCTATGCCTTGGGTCGGCCGCGGCGGATGATCGGTGCTTGGGCAAGCCAAGCCTGAACCGCCTGCGCCGTTGCCGCCAACTCCAGGACGGTCACGGCCCGGCGGCGATCCGGCATGATTTCATGAAGCGCGCTTCCGAGCGCTTCAGCGCCGTCACAGAAGACCGGCTCGAGGATCACCGGTCCGGTAGGGCGCCCGCGCGCGGATGCTGGGATGATTTCGGTCAACTCGACCTTCTGCAATACGACGAACAGCCGCCGGTCGGCGTCGCGATGCCCTAGGTTCTCGTAGGACGGCAGGTCGGGATAGTCTTCCGCGCGATGGCGCTGGCGGTCGATCAGCGATGGCCGCCCGAGCAGGGCGGGAAAGCGCTCTTCGAGTTCGGGTCGCAGATACCTCATCAGGAAGACGATTTCCGACTGCTTGAAGCCGGAATCGAGAAGATCGAGCGCGATCGCCAGGCAGAACGCATCGACAGCTTCGTATTCGGCTTCGGCGCCTTCCACTGACGGCGGTGCAGCGAACGCGTGATCGGCCTCTGGCGGGACCTCGGCACCACTCAGGTCGAGATCCCGGTCGACATCGAGCAGCCGCTTTATCCGGGTGCGGAATATCTGCGGCACATCGCCAGTATTAAGACGCGCGCGGGCGAAGCTGCGCCAAAGCGCCCATTCAACCTGTCCGCGCCCGAAGGTCTCTTCCGACATGATCGCCAACAAAATGAACCTTAATCAGGGTCGTATTATGCGACCGAAACGACAATAAATCAACCCCGTAAAGGGTTAAAAAATAGCCCACCGGATCTACGGCTTCTGCTAACCGGTGACTGATCGACGGCGATTTGATGCATGAGCCGATAAGGCATGCCTGGTCACGCGAGTTGTCGGCATCACTGGCGTCGTTTTACTGAGGTGTTTCGGGCCTGATGGCGCCCTGCTATCAATGTGTTTCGGACGTGTTTCTAGCGTGTTTTTGAGATCGGCGAGTTACCAGTTAAGCCTATGAAACTAAGTGCAGAATTGAGGAACGGGGCTCGTCGTGCCGTTCGCCGCACCTGTTAAACTACAGAAAACACGTGGAATCAGGCTGAAATCAGCCAATTCTTATAGGCGAGACCGGTTTGCTCGTGACTGTGCCCACCACCATTCCTTCCGCCGCGAACCGGTATCCAGACTGTGACGCGGCGAAAGCCCGCGGAACGGCGGGATTCCTGGCAATCTCGCCTCGGGCGGAGATCGCTTGCGATCTCCAGATGTCCTATTTCAAGTAGTTGAACCATGCGCGCGTTGCCTGGGAAATCGATTCCGGTGTCCAGACGGGTGCGCCCCGCCAGTGGTTTATGTTTTGAAGCATGTTGTGAACACCGGTCTCAAAATCAGTCGTCGCCTGCCAACCGAGACCTTCCTGGATGCGACTTACGTCCGCCCAGGTGCAGTCGGGCTCGCCGGGCCGCTTTGGAATATGCACCTTCCGCTCCGCACCGAGAAGATCGACCAGCCGGTTTATGCTGTAGGTTCCATTGCT
>JAJFFI010000503.1 GCA_021776755.1 Alphaproteobacteria bacterium
TCGCCGGTGCCTTCCTTGACGATCAGGCCGCGCTCGAGCGCGTAGCCGCGGTCGGCGAGTTGCAGCGCCTGGCGTGCATTTTGCTCGACCAGCAGGATCGTCAGGCCTTCGCTGCGGAGCTCCTTGATGGAACGGAAAATATCGACCACGACCAGAGGTGCCAGACCGAGCGACGGTTCGTCGAGCAACAGCAGCCGGGGTTTGCCCATCAACGCGCGCGCGATCGCCAGCATCTGCTGCTGGCCGCCCGACAGCACACTCGCGACCAGGCCGCGGCGCTCGTCGAGGGCGGGGAATTTCTCGTACATGCGTTCGATGTCGCGATCGACGTCCTTGTCCTTGCGGACGTAGGCGCCCATCTGCAGGTTCTCGTGCACCGTCATCCGGGTCAGGATTTCGCGTCCTTCGGGGACCTGCGTGATGCCGCCCGAAACGATCCTGTGCGCCGGCACCTTGGCGAGTGAATTGCCCTCGAAGAGGATGTCGCCGGACTTCGGCCGGTTGATGCCGGAAATGGTCTTGAGGAGCGTCGTCTTGCCTGCGCCGTTTGCGCCGATCAGGGTGACGATCTCGCCCTCCTGGACGCTCATCGTCACGCCGTGCAGAACCTCAATCTCGCCATAGGCGACGTGAAGATCGTCGATTGACAGCATCGTCACTGCGGCAGCTCCATTCCAGTTCCCCGCCCGGGCATCATCGTTGGGCGGAAATTGCGGCGGAAATCCGGCTGCCCCGCCGACCTGACGGTGTACTGACGCACATGCATGAAGACCTCCCCCGAGTGTCGTACATTATCGCTTGTTTTCATGCCGGATGACAAGTTAGTTTCATAAGGAAACTTACAAAAAACTGTTTGCAATTGGCACTTTCGCCGATGATGCATTTTATACGCATAGTAAATATGCACGTGTTGCCCGTTTCGACGCACCCACCGTTCCGGACGGGTCCGGGACATCGGATCGCACATGGTGCACCGTCCTCGATCTCGACTATAAAACCTTAGTTCAACAACGCAAGTAATCTTGTATAGTCCACCATAAAACCTCAAGGTGGAACGGCCTGAACAGGGAGGACGGCGCGATGGCATCGAGGGAAGCGGGGTTCAAGAAGTATGCGGAGGGGCTTGAAAAGGTCGCGGCCAACTACGGTCCGCTGACCCCGCTTAGTTTCCTCGAAATGGCGGCGGCGAATTTTCCGGCCCGCCCGGCCTGCGTCTATGGCGACGATCGCAAGACCTATGCGGAGCTGTACGCTCGCGCGCGGCGGCTGGCCTCGGCCCTGATCAAGCACGGCATCGAGCCCGGCGATACGGTCGCGCTGTTCGCCCCGAATGTGCCGGCCTGCCTCGAGGCGCATTATGGAGTTCCGATGGCGCGCGCGGTGCTGAACCCGATCAACATCCGGCGCGACGCCGAGGCGGTCGCCTTCATTCTGGACCACGGCGAGGCCAAGGCGATCATCACCGACCGCGAGTTCTCGCCGGTTGTCGGCCCGGCGCTCGAGCGGGCCAGGGTAAATCCAATCGTGATCGACATCGACGACCCGGCCGTGGACGGCGCGGGCGATCTGCTGGGGGAGTTCGAGTACGAAGCGTTTCTGGAAGAGGGCGACCCTGACTTTGCCTGGCTTCCGCCCGAGGACGAGTGGGATCCGATCGCGCTCTCCTACACGTCGGGCACAACCGGCAACCCCAAGGGCGTGGTCTATCACCACCGGGGCATCTTCGTTGCCAGCACCGGGCAGCCGCTGTCCTGGGGAATGGGATATTACCCGGTCTACCTCTGGACGCTGCCGATGTTCCATTCCTATGGCTGGTGCTTCCCCTATGGCATCACCGCGAAGTTCGGCACCCATGTGATGCTGCGGAAGATCGACTCGAAGGACATTTTCGACCTGATCGCGAATGAGGGCGTGACCCACATGTGCGGTGCGCCCATCGTGCTCAACATGATTATCAACTCGAAGCCCGAAGAGCGGCGCGATTTTCCCCAGACCACGCAGGTGATGACCGCGGGCTCGGCACCGCCCCCGACGGTGCTTGAAGGCATGGCGAAGCTCGGCTTCGAGGTTATCCACGCTTACGGGCTGACCGAATGCAGCGGCTGCGTCACCGCGTGTTTCCCCAAAGACGACTGGTCGGAAAAGGACACGGCGGCGGTGGCCGGCGAAATGGCGCGCCAGGGCGTGCGCTACGCCACCTTCCAGGGCCTGATGGTCGCCGACCCCGAGACCATGACGCCGGTGCCGAAGGATGGCGAAGCCATCGGCGAGATCATGACCAAGGGCCACCCTGTGATGCGCGGCTATCTCAAAAACCCTAAGGCGACGGCCGAGGCGTTCGCGGATGGCTGGTTCCATACCGGCGACCTCGCGGTCTGGTACGACGACGGCTATATCCAGGTGCGCGACCGCTCGAAGGACATCATCATTTCGGGTGGCGAGAACATCTCCTCGATCGAGGTCGAGGGTCTGCTCTACAAGCACCCGGATGTGCTGGAAGCCGCCGTCGTCTCAATGCCGCACGCAAGGTGGGAAGAGACGCCGTGTGCCTTTGTCACCCTGCGGGACGGGGCGAAAACCACCGAGCAGGACATTGTCGGATTCTGCCGCGAGAACATGGCGCATTTCAAATGCCCGACCCGGGTCGTGTTCGGCGAACTGCCGAAGACCGCGACCGGCAAGGTCCAGAAGTTCCAGTTGCGCGACCTGGCGCGTAATCTCTGATCTAAGCGAACGAAACGCAGGAGACCCCATGACCACCGAACACACCCTGTCGCTCCGCCTGACCGAGGCCGGGGGCGACGAGCGCGACGCCGGATCAACGGATGTGACGCTCAACCGCCTGATCATCGCCGGCTGGACCGGACGCGACACGGACGCGATGGAAAAGCACATCAAGGAGCTCGAGGAACTCGGAGTGGCCCGGCCGGCCTCGACGCCGATCTTCTACCGCGCCTCCGTCAACCGGCTGACGACGGCCTCGGCGATCCAGGCGAGCGGCACAGCGTCGAGCGGTGAGATCGAGTTCGCGCTGTTGCGCACGGGTGGCCGCATCTGGGTTGGTGCGGGCTCCGACCATACCGACCGGGAGGTCGAGACTTATGGCGTTACGGTCTCGAAACAGATGTGCGACAAGCCGGTCGCATCCGTGTTCTGGGCGTGGGACGACGTTGCCGGTCACTGGGACGACCTGGCGCTCGAGTCGAGCATCGTCACCGCCGGGAAACGCGAGGTCTATCAGCAGGGCACCGTCGCCGCGATGCGCCCGGCGACCGAGTTGATCGAGATGTTCGAGAAAGAGACCGGCAGCAGCTTCCAGGACGGTGACCTGATGCTCGGCGGCACGCTCGCCGCCATGGGCGGCATCCGCCCCGCCGACCGCTTCGAGTTTCGACTCCACGACCCGGAACGCAACCGCGAAATCGCTCACGCCTACGACATCGAGCCGATGCCTGTGCTGGGGTAGGCCCAATCTACAAATAAGGACCCTCTCCCCTCAAGGGAGAAGGTCTTTGAGTTCGGGACCGATCAGGCCGGATCGAAGTAGTGGATCTCGTATAGGATGCAGCCGCCTTCGGACTTGAAGGGGCCGTGCACCGCGCCGGGCGGGCGGCAGGCGTAAGTGAAGGGTTTGTAGTTTTCGCCGCCGTCTCCCTTTTCGTCGTTGCCGACGGTGAGGTCGCCCGAGACCAGGAACACCTCTTCCCAGTATTCGTGGACGAAGGGCTCGGTCGTGTAGACGCCGGGCTGGAAGCGGAGCAGGCGCGAACGGCTGCCCTTGTGGTTCGCCTCGTCGAGCTCACCCGACAGGATCTTGTGTTCGAGGCCTTCGGGATACCCCGGCGGCACCGACCATCCGGTGTCCATGTCGAGGGCGTGAAATTCGTCGTGTTTCTTGGTGACAGCCATGTGTGCGGCTCCTGATCTTTCCTAGTAGCGTGCGGTTTCGTAACTCTGCGGCACGCGGTTTTCAATAACCTGGACCTTGCGGGTCGTCGGCGGCGTGTTGCGTGAGCGCCCGACAAAGCGGGGGATGCCGTCGGTGATGACGGCGCCGACAGCAACCGGGTCGCCGTGGGTGAGGGCGTCGAGCGCGGTATCAACGGTGCAGCCGAGGCAGGCATCGATCACCAGCACATCGGCGAGCTTGCCGACCTCGACGAACCCGGATTCGAGACCGTAGACCTTGGCGTTGTTGCCGGTCGCCGCCGCGATCGCCCAGGCCGGATCGACGCCCGCGAGCGAGGCGATATGGCTCATGGTGTAGATCATGCCGAGCGGCATGATGCCCGAGCCCGTGGGCGTGTCGGTTGCGATGATGTAGCGGTCGAACTTGTCGGCCTCGATGCAGAGCTTTGCGATCTTGAGCGCGGTGCGAAGATTACCCGCGGTGCAGACCTGCATCGCGATGTTGCTCTCGTGGATCAGGCGCGGGAAGTCCTCGTCGGCGATCGCAACCGGCCCGCCGTTTACGTGGAACGAGACGTGCGGGTTCATGTTGAGCACATGAGCGCCGGTGATCGCGGAACTGTCCGGGATCGAGGCGCCGCCGGTGTGGACGGTGGTGATCAGGCCGGCCGCCCGCGCCGCACCCACATATTCCTTGTAGTCGTAGGGATCGTCGAACTTGCCGAAGCCCGCCTTGGCGAGCCAGACGCCTTTTTCGTTCACTTCCTTGAAGTCTTCCGGCGTCAGGCCGGGCTCGATGATGATTGAGCCGCCGTGATAGGTCATGCCACCGGGCTTGTACCTCAGGAAGCACTTGTGGGCCGCGACCGCGAGCGCCTTCACGCCCTCGGGATCCGACGGCC
>JAJFFI010000504.1 GCA_021776755.1 Alphaproteobacteria bacterium
CGGAATGAATGGTGCGCTCGTCGGTCTGCTCTGGGCCGCCCCGCTGGCCGGCGACATCCTGTTGTGGCCGGCATTTGCTGCCGCTCTGGCGCTTTGTTTTGCAATCGAATCGCCGCTGCGCCTTCTGTTCGGCCGGATCAATCTTCCGATGGCGGGCACGCCGGCGCTGCTGGTGGCCTGGCTGAGCAGCAAGATATTCGAGACGCTGGGCTTCACGTTCTGGAGCAGCGACGGCTTAATGCCATTTGGCGAGGCGGGCGCCATTCTGTCTGTCCTTCTCGTCGCGGCGGCGATGGTGTGGACCAACCGGACGGCGGCATTGCAGACGATTGTTCTCGCCGGTGCCGCGGCGCTGGCCTCGGGCATGATCTTCGGCGGCCCCGGGCTCGGGCCGACCGGGCTCTGGGGATTCGCGCTCGCGCCCGCCGTATTTGCAATTGCCGGCACATACATGCCGGACAGCCGGATCGGGGCGCTTGCCGGAATTGTCGCCGGCCTCGCCGCTGCCGCCGCCTGGGGACTGTGGCAGATCGTGCCCGGGCCGGACACGCTCCAGCCGCTGATGGCGCCCTGCTTTATAGGGCTCTGGTCTGCGATCCTCGCAACACGCCTTGTCGCCGGCTACCACGTCGCCGATCCTGCGCTTGCCGCCATTGCGCGCATGCTGAGCGACGCGCGTTCGGCCGGGCGTCCGGCGATTGCGTTGACCGGGGCGGGCATCAGCACCGCCTCCGGCATTCCCGACTACACCACCGGCGACTGGATGGATCCCGATATTCCGGTCGCAAACTACGGTTTCAGGAACTTCCGAAAATCGAGCAAATGCCGCGAGCAATACTGGGAGGCCTGCGCCCGGTTCCGCAAGATCGCGGCAAAGGCCGCGCCGAACGCCGCCCACCGCGCGTTGGCGGCCCTCGAGCGCGCCGGTTACATCAAGACCGTATTGACCCAGAACGTCGATGAACTGCACCAGGCCGCCGGTTCTGCAGATGTCGTGGATCTGCACGGGACGATCACCCGGATTGTCTGCACCGAATGCGACTTTAACGGCCCGTGGCCGGCGGTGGGCGAATGGCGCGGGCGGGAGCTGCTTTGCGATGAGTGCGGCGGATTGTTGAAGCCCGCGGTCATTGCGATGGAAGAGGACCTGGTGACCGATGTGTGGGGCAAGGCGCAAATGGCAGCCCTTCGTGCCGGCGGGGTGCTGGTCGTCGGCTCGCGGCTGACGGTGTCATCCGCCATCATGTTGCTCGAACTCGCCCGCCAGAACGGCGCTGGCGTCGCACTCATAAATCGCGGCCCGGTTGCCGGCAGTGCGGGTCCCGAAGACGTCGTCTTCGACGGCCTCGCGGAAGAAGCACTCCCTGCGCTGGCGGCGTTGCTGGATTGTCAGACAGCTGACGGGGTGCGGATATCCTCCGGGCCAAACGCCTATGGCAACAGCCCGTCCGATCTAGCCGCACACCAGATGAACCTCAAGAACACCTGAATTCGAGCAGAACGGGTTTGGCCATTCAGGTGCTGATCTTGCGAATGGCGTCCTTTAGGGGGAGGGGTTTGCCAATTTCGGGGGCGTTTGAGATCAAGGGCTTGACCTTAGCCAAGCGCTCCAATCGCAGGCTTATTGTACCAGGGTCTTGCCGCAGCTTCCAGTCGTCTGCCTCATCCTCACAACATATCGTTTATCGGCAAGTCAATGTCCCTGACAGGCCACTGGCGGCCATCAAGCGGAAGTGTAATCTTTGGCAAGTGTAATCTTAAGGTCCGGACATTTCTGGAGTGAACGATATGCCACGGGGCAACGGCAGACGCGGGCGGCGGGCCCGTGGGGCGCAGGCCGAGGGGGAGGCACCCGTCTCCGTAGTTTCCGGCGGCCTGCCCGGCGGGCGCTATCGGCCGCTTGATGAACCCGACATCGAACGCATCGTTGCCGCCGCCGTCGAAGTCCTCGAACGGACCGGCATCCAGGTCGCCGCGAGCCCCTGCCGCGACGTCTTCGAGCGCGCCGGCTGCCGTATCGACGCCGACAACGACCGCGTGCACATTCCCCTACATCTGGTCGAGGCGGCGCTCGCCTCGGCCGCGTCGTCGGTCCTGCTTGCCGGCCGCGACCCAAAGCATGACCTCGAGCTCGGCGGCACCCGCGTCTACATGGGCACCGGCGGACAGGCGGTCAAAATTCTCGATCTCGATGGTACCGTCCGCGAGACGACACTGGCCGACAACTACAATATCGGGCGGCTCGTCGACACGCTCGAGCACATACACTTCTACATGCGCCCGGTGGTGCCGCGCGAGCTCGCCAACGAAGAGATCGACATCAACCAGTACTACGCCTGCCTGTCATCGACGAAAAAGCATGTCATGGCGAACGCGTACCTGCCGTCGAGCGTCGAGAGCCTGCGCCGGATGGGCGACATACTGGCGGGCGGCAAGGACGCCTTCGATGCGCGTCCGGTGCTGTCCTTCACTGCTGGCTGGACCGTGAGCCCGCTGCGTTACGCCATGGAAACGGTCGAGGTGCTCGACCAGATCGTTGCCCACGGGATGCCGCTGGTAATCTCGTCCGCACCCCAGGCCGGCGCCACGTCGCCCGCGGCGCTGGCCGGGACGCTGGTACAGATCATCGCCGAGCAGCTTTCTGGCGTCACCTACGTGAACCTGATGAAGCCCGGCTATCCGCTCATCACCGGCTGCGTCCCGGCGCAAGCCGATCTCCGCACCGGGGCCTTCACCGGTGGATCGGGCGAGTTTGCGCTCCTGAACGCCGCCTGCGCCCAGATCATGCAGCACCTCGATCTGCCGATCTACAACTCGAGCGGAATATCGGATTCGAAAGTGCCTGACGCCCAGGCCGGCGCAGAGAAGGGGCTGACCGGGCTTGCCGCCGCCCTCGCCGGTTCGAACTACATCCATCACTCCGCGGGGTTTCTCGAGAGCTTGCTGACCGTCGCGTTCGAGCAATACGTCATCGACAACGACATCAACGGCGCCATCATGCGGATGCTGCGCGGCATCGAGGTGACCGACGAGACGCTCTCCCTCGACGTGATCGACGAGGTCTGCCGCGGGCCCGGGCATTTTCTCGGCCACGAGCAGACGCTAAAGCTGATGAACAGCGAATATCTCTACCCGCAGGTGATGGATCGCGCCAGCCGCGACGACTGGACCGAGAAGGGCTCGCACGACGTTCGCGACGCGGCCCGGGCACATGCCAGCAAGGTGCTTGCCGAACACTGGCCACAGGCGATCCCGCCCGAAGTCGATGCGGAAATCCGCGCGAAATTCGACATCCTGCTGCCGGCCGACGCGATGCAGCCCAAGGCAGCCTGAGGCGTCGAGGTGATGCCGCCCGGCGCAAACGTCATCGATTTCATCCACGCGCTGCGCTGGGACGATCTTCCGGAGGCGGTCGTCCACCAGGCACGCCGGCTGCTGCTCGATCTTGTCGGCGTCGCGGCGGCGGGCTTTCGCACGGATCTCTCCCGCATTCTGCGCGACCATGCCGCCGCCCATTTTACGGCCGGTGCCGGGACGTCAGGCGCACGGATGCTGTTCGACGGACGCCGGGTAAGCCCGGTCGGTGCCGCGATGGCGGGCGCGGGTACGATCGATTCCATCGATGCCCATGACGGCCACAAGCTGACCAAGGGTCATATCGGCGTCACGGTGTTGCCCGCGTTGCTGGCCTTTGCCGACGCAGGAGGGGGTCGGGTTTCAGCCCGCGAATTTCTGCTCTCGTTGGTCCTGGGCTACGAGATCGGCACTCGGGCCGGGATCGCGCTGCACGGCACCGTGCCCGACTACCACACCTCGGGAGCCTGGAACGCGCTCGCCGCCGCCGCCGTTGGTGCCCGCCTCCTTGGGCTCGACAAAAACCAGACCCGGCAAGCGCTCGGCATCGCGGAGTATCACGGCCCCCGCAGCCAGATGATGCG
>JAJFFI010000505.1 GCA_021776755.1 Alphaproteobacteria bacterium
CTGTCCTCGACCAGCGCGCGGAGGCCTTCGGTGCGGGTCGCCGCATCCGTCTCTGCCAGCACCTCGATCGCCCGTGTCATCACGCCGGTCACATGGGTGCGTGCCTCGGACGCGATCGAGCGCGGCTTGACCACGTCGGCCGCCTGCGCCTGCCCCGGCGACTGCGCCACTGCGGCCAGCAGCACGATGCCGGCAATCGCAGCAAGGCGCGCAGCGGCTCTGGCTGTTGCTCGGGGGAGGGCTCGGGTCGACGAGGACATCATTTTCGCGTTCCGGATTTCACTGCGGCCCGCATAATGGCGCGGTCCGCCTGAAGGTTCAGAGGGATACACTTGTCCCTGTATTAGCAAACTAAGGCCTATTTATTAACAAATTACTAATTTCGTTAAACGTTACTAGCATTCACCCAGTCAAGACTTGATCTATATTTCAATATATTTGTGTGAAGTTTTCCTAAAATGCCGGATATCTCTTGCCGAACAGGCGCGGAGCGGGCCGGAACATGGCCCTTTCCGGCTCCAAATCGCTGAATTCGTTAACAAAATCTTAACGCGCCGCGCAAAATATAGTTCTCCGAATTGCGTCCTCGGAACGGACTCAGTCCCAAGCATCGCAAGAACAAGGCAGATTCCGCACCGGGGAAGGTTCAGGCGCGGCTGAATTTTAGAGTTTTCCACAGACCTATCCACAGCGCCGCCCGGCCGCGCGCTTGCGCCCCCGACGGCGTTGGCTAGGCTGATGCAGCGGTTGCCGGAACGGCGTGAGGTTAGGGCCTGGCATGACGGCGAAAAATCAAGCAGACACAGCTGAAACACATCCGGGCGAAACACGTTCGGGTGAAGCGCCTCCGGGCAGGATCCGGGACTCGGCCCAGGCGCCGCCGGAGCCCGCGCCCGCGCTCGATTTCGACGTCGAGATCGATTTCGACCAGATCGTTCATGACCCGGACTACCGGCGCCACATCATCCGCCGCCTCAACGCGGCCGCGTCCTCCGGCTAGCGCCAGCGCGCCCTCGCAGACCCTCGCGTCCTGAAACACCGCTTTACGGCTTTCCCGCCGCGAACCATTTGCTAGGGTGCCCAAAGTTCGAGGACGCGGGGAGGTTGGGCGCGTGGGAAAACCGGTTGTCACCATGATCGCGGCATTCGCGGCCGCCACGGTCTTGATTCTTGCTGTGCAGGCGGGCGAGGAAGAAACCGTCCGCGGGCGCTGGATCGAGGACCAGAACGGCTGCCGGCACTGGAGTCCTGCCCCCAAGCCCGGGCTGAGCGTCACCTGGACCGGGGCGTGCGACGGCGGCAACGCGGCGGGCACCGGCATCGAAAAGTGGAGCCTCGGCGGCAAGGTGATCGAGACCTACACGGGCCAGAAACAAGCGGGCAAGCTCAACGGCCACGGCACCTACGTTTGGGCCGAGGGCGACCGCTATACCGGGGGCTTCCGCAACGGCAACTTCGATGGCCGTGGCACCTATGCCTATGCCTACGGCGATCTCTACGTCGGCCAGTACCGCAACGACGTCGAGGACGGCCAGGGCAGCTTCCTCTGGAAGAGCGGCGACCAGTACGCCGGTGGCTTCGTCAACGGCGAGCGCCACGGCACCGGCGTGTTCACCTGGGCCAACCAGGACTTCTTCGTCGGCGAATACCGCCGCGGCAAGCGCTGGTCCGGCACCGAGCATCACGTCGACGGCACCTTGCACGAGGTCCGCGATGGCAAGTACACCGATACCGGCAAACCCGCGAACTGAACGCGCCAGGCGAGACCGCGGTCGAGGTAAAGCGCGTCTCCACAATGAGTCTTAACGCCTTGTTAACGAAATCCGGGAAAAATTGACCTCAACAGATGCGTTAGGAGGTCAAATACATGCTCGCGCTTCGTGCGGCCTGTCTGGTCATGGTTCTCAATCTCGCGTTCGCCGCCGATGCCGCCCAACTGGAGACGGCGCAGCCGCTTTGGACGAAGGATCAGAACGGTTGCCTGCATTGGAACCCCAAGCCGCAGCCCAATGAATCCATTGCATGGACGGGTGGATGCAGGAACGGGAAAGCCACCGGGCAGGGAGAACGCCTTTGGTTTTCGAATGGTTTTCTCACCATGCACGACAAGACCATTCCCCTTGACAAGGGCAAGCGAGGTACTGGCCCATACCAGCAAGTTAACTACGACGAGAAGGGTGTATTTCAGTCGGATTGCACGGGTGCTCTGGTGAAGGGAAAGTGGCACGGCCCTTTCAATTGCAGCCATGGAAATGGAGACAAATACATCGGCAACTACCGCAACGGGAAGCGGCATGGGGAGGGACAATACTTCTGGGCCAGCGGGGATAAGTTTCGAGGCGAGTACCGCGACGGCAAGAAGTGGACCGGCCTCTATATTCACGCTATTTCCGGCAAGTGGCTCCCTATAATTGCGGGAAGGTGGGCTCATAGCGGGAAATCGGCCAACAAATCTGAGTAAAACGTAGAAGGCTCCTTCAGGCGCCGGTACACTCCGCCACCTGTCCAGCGGAGCCCAACCATGCCCATCGTAAACCGCATTGCCGAGTTCCACGACGAGATGACCGCCTGGCGGCACGACCTCCATGCGCATCCCGAGACTGCGTTCGAGGAAAAGCGCACCTCGGACGTGGTCGCCGAAAAGCTCGAGAGCTTCGGCATCGCGGTCGACCGCGGGCTGGCAAAGACCGGTGTCGTCGGCACGCTGGAAGGCCGGTCGCCGGACGGCCCCTCGATCGCGCTCCGCGCCGACATGGATGCGCTCGACATCCACGAGAAGAACGGCTTCGACTACGCCTCGACCAACGACGGCAAGATGCACGCCTGCGGCCATGACGGGCACACGACGATGCTGCTGGGGGCGGCCCGCTATCTTGCCGAGACCCGCAACTTCAAGGGCAAGGTGCATTTCGTCTTCCAGCCGGCCGAGGAGAACGAGGGCGGCGGCCGGGTGATGGTCGAGGAGGGGTTGTTCGAAAAGTTCCCGGCGGACGCCGTCTACGGCATGCACAACTGGCCGGGGCTCGAGACCGGCAAGTTCGCAATCCAGCCCGGCCCGATGATGGCGGCCTTCGACATCTTCGAGATGACGGTCACCGGCAAGGGCGGGCACGGCGCCATGCCGCATCTCGGCATCGATCCGGTGGTGGTCTCGGCCGCGATCATCTCCGCGCTCCAGACCATCGCGTCGCGCAGCCACGATCCGCAGGACGCGGTGGTCGTGTCGGTGACGCAGATCCACGCCGGTGATGCCTGGAATATCATCCCCGAGGAAGTACTGCTGCGCGGCACCACGCGCTCGTTCCGCCCGGAGGTCCAGGACGCGCTCGAGCCGCAGATCCGCCGCATTGCCGAGGGCGTCGCCGCCGCCCACGGTGCCACCGTCGAGATGTGGTACGAGCGCCGCTATCCGCCGACCGTCAACACCGAGGCCGAAGCGAAGATCGCCGCCAATGCGGCCGCCGATGTCGCGGGAGCCGGCAACATCGTCCGCAAGCCCGTCCCGAGCATGGGGGCCGAGGACTTCGCCT
The DNA here is from genome assembly GCA_021776755.1 of Alphaproteobacteria bacterium. Classification (GTDB taxonomy): domain Bacteria; phylum Pseudomonadota; class Alphaproteobacteria; order JAJFFI01; family JAJFFI01; genus JAJFFI01. The sequence goes on from JAJFFI010000505.1 coordinate 3,531, forward strand.
TCATGCTGCAGGCCAAGCCCGGCGCCTACATCTGGGTCGGCAACGGCGACGGCGCCCACAACGAAGGCGGCGCCGGCTGCATGCTCCACAACCCGCGCTACGACTTCAACGACGCCATCCTGCCGCTCGGCGCGTCCTACTGGGCGCGGCTGGTGGAAACGGTGCTGGCGAAGTGACGGGACGGTACTCCGCCTCACTGCCCCGGCGTCTGATACCCCGGGCCGACGGTCAGCGGCTTTTCCGGGAGCGCCGACTGGTCGAGCTCCGAGCGGACCGTGCGGTCCGCCCGTGCGATCTCCTGTCCCGCCGCGAGCAGCCGTGCGGTGACCCGATAGTCGGTGTCCTTGCGCACGCCCGAAAGGCCAGGCGTCCGGAAGCTGTATTCGAGACGGTTGGGGGTCACGGCGTCGGTGACGGCGAAGGGCGCGCCGCCGGCCGGGTTTTCGAAGCGCACCTCGATCGTGGCGCCCGCCGGCATGTCGCCTTTCACCCGCAGCACCACGCCGTAGTACGCCTCGGCGATCCGGTAATTGAAGATGAACCCCGCGCCCGCGAATTCGACCCGCGGCGGCGTCTCGCCGCATCCGGCGAGCAACAGCACGGCCAGCACGGCGAGCGCCTTTCTCATGACGCGGCGTCCTGCCTCCGAAGGGACGGATTTTGGGAATGCCGCCTGTAGTGGCGCGCGGCCTTGGCGCGGTTGCCGCAGGTTTCCATGTCGCACCATTTCCGCCGCCGCCCGCGGCTCCGGTCGACGAACAGCCAGTCGCAGGCGGCACCCGCCTTCACCGCGCCGGCCTCCGCCGACATCGCGAGCCGCAGCGCCGACAGTGCGAGGACGGCAGCCGGGCCTGCAGACTCTCGCAAAGACAGACCGTTCTGTTTATATCGCATGGGGGTATTCTTCAGGGCGCTCTGGCAAGCCTCGAGAAGGTCCGGCAGGGCCGTGCCGCCGGGGCCTTCCGGTGACGGCCGGAACAGCCGGTCGACCGCGCGCCGGAGCCGGTGAACACCGTCGAGCTCGCCGGCACCGGCAGCCGGCGCGGTGACGCCGGGATGATGCCGCGCGGCCTGCGCGCACCAGCGGGCGAAATCCGCGGGCGTGGCGATGCGGTCACGGGCGTTGCCGGGGTCGGCCGGATAGACCACCGTGTTCGCGAGATCGAGACACACCGCGCCGCCGATGAATTGCCGTTCGGTCCAGGCGAAACCCGGCGCCGGACGCAGGCCGGAAGAGGGGGAGGGTTCGTCCATGGGGCAATATAACTGTTAAATCGTAGTTTACCAGTTAGAATTGCCGCGCCCGGTTTCGTCTCCACCAAGCCGCCCCGCAAAGGACCGCCGCCATCCTGTTCTTCGCCCAGCAATGCCTGAATGCCCTGCAGGTCGCGACGTTCTACGCGCTGCTGGCGGCGGCCTATGTGCTGCTCTACGGCATCACCCGGCGGATCAATCTGGCGTTCGGCGGGATTGCCATGTGGGGCGCCTATCTGATGGTCGGCGCGATGACCTGGCTGCTCGCGCTCACCGATCTCGGGGTCGTGCCGGCGCTGCTGCTGGGCCTCGCGTGGGCGGTTGCGGGCACGGCCGTGCTGGGCTTCGCGGTCCAGCACGTCGTGATCCAGCCGCTTCGCCGCGCGCCGTCGCTCGCCATGATGATCGCGACGCTGGGGCTCGCGATCGGGCTCGAGGAAGCCGTCCGCCTTGCCCAGGGCAGCCGCGAACGCTGGCTGCAGCCCCTGCTGGCCGACCCGATCCCGCTCGGCGGCACCGCCGATTTCCCGCTGCAGGTGACGGCGATGCAGGTCTCCATCGCGGCTGCCACCGCGTTGATCGCCGCCGCCCTGCTCTGGCTGATGGCACGGCATCCGTTCGGACGCGACTGGCGGGCCTGCGCGCAAGACCAGGTAATGGCAGCACTCTGCGGCATCCGGGTTGCGCGCACCATCGCGGTGGCCTTCGTGCTGGCCTCGATGCTGGCCGCCGTCTCGGGCGCGATCATCGCGGTCTATTACGGCGGCGTGTCGCACTACATGGGGCTCGTGATCGGCCTCAAGGCCTTGCTCGCCGCCGTCCTCGGCGGTCTCGGCTCGGTCCGCGGCGCGCTCGCCGGCGGCCTGCTGCTCGGCATCCTCGAGACCTTCTGGGCCGCCTATTTCCCGGCCGACTATCGCGATGTCGCGGTCTTCGGCATGTTGGTGGCCGTGCTGATTTTTCGGCCCCAGGGCCTGCTCGGCGGACCCGGACACACGAACCCGTAGGGTACGGTTGCAGCCTCACAGAAGATCAGCCGCACAGGAGAAGGGCCCACCAGGCGCTCGGTGCACCTCCCCAGCTGCACCAGCGGCCCGGCGGGCCCGAAGTCGAATATTTCGTTTCTTCTTATTGGGCAGCACCGCGTCTGTTGCTCCGGTGTCTGCCATCGGCGGCCTGCCCTCCACGCCAGGAGGCGGCCTGCCGTCCGGTCACGATCCGCCGCGCGTCAGGCGGACCGGGAGTTGTCAGGCGGCTTTCTTGCCGCCGCCACCAGCGCCAGCCTCGTCAGACTGCCGTTTGAATTCCTCTAGCTCAGCTTTGCGCTCTTCCATCCGCGCGGCCCGTTCTTTTTCTTCTTCCTTGCGGGCCGCCTCGGCGTTTTCCTTCATCTTCCGAAGCCAACCAAACATTTGAAAACCGTCCTTTCTTTGGAATGTGAACCGTCACGTTCACCCCTTGAGCGCGTACAACCCTACAGCACCGCGCGGAGAACTTGTTAACATGGGTTAAGCCGGGTTGCGGGACTCCCAGGATCAGGCTGCGCCGGCGGCCTACCCGCGTTCCACCGTCCGCGGGTCGAACGCGTCGTTCAGCCCGTCGCCCAGGAAGTTGAAGGCGATCACGGTCGCGAAGATCAGCATTCCGGGCCAGAACACGAGCCGCGGCGATTCCCAGACCAGTTCCTGCGCGTTGGTCAGCATGTT
>JAJFFI010000506.1 GCA_021776755.1 Alphaproteobacteria bacterium
GCCGGCGTCGCCGCCGTCTACACCCCGAAGGACCACGACCTGACCGCGATCATGGAAGATATCGTGGACATCGTAAGCCGGGCGGGGGCCGAGGCGGCGTAGGAATTATTCACCGATTTTAGCCATCTGGACGGAAAACATTTAGGGAACTCCCAATTTTGCCCTATATTGCAATTTGAGGCAGTTGAACTGGACATTTGGTGGATCAACATGGATAGGAAATTGGAGAAACTACTGGAAGCTGCCAAGAATGCTCGTATGTCAAAAGATGATGAAGAAAAGCAAAGACAAAGCTTCGCATATGGCAACACCCATATTGAAAACCATCGAATTACAAGGGCTACTGTTGCCGCTGCTGCCAAGAGGCTAAAGGAAGAAGGACGCGGCTAGTTGGCGTCTGATTCAGTGGATCAACGTAAGAGCGAGCCCTTAAAGGCCCCCCTAATCACGGACCCAGATGAAGTCGCGTCAAGGGAGGCTGAAAACGGCCTTCGACAAATCAGCTTTGTCTTGGAGACCGTCGAGAATGTTGTAGGCTCAGAGGAAAATTTTCTTCTTCGGCCTTCACTCCTCAACAAATTAAATCGGCTTGCGATTGAAGGGCTCAGCGAATTGCCGGGCACCTATCGTCCAGGTCCAATGAAAATAAGGCACAGCAACCATGAGCCTCCTCCGCCAGAGGATGTACCGGAACTCATGGAAGAAATGTGTGAATACGTAAATGCGAATTGGCAGAAAGATGCTTGGCATCTCGCCGCATATCTTATGTGGCGTCTAAATTGGATTCACCCATTTGAGGATGGAAACGGCCGGACGTCGAGGGCAATTTCATACCTAATTCTTTGCATTCGACTTGGCTTCAAGCTTCCAGGCGAGAAAACGATCCCTGATTTTATTGCGGACAACAAGTCATCCTACTATCAAGCCATAGATGCAGCAGATGCAGCAGCCCTAAAGGGGCAAATTGACGTTTCCGAAATGGAAATTGTGCTGAAAGACGTCGCAGCGGCGCAGCTAGCAAGCTTTCACGACGAGATCACCGGAGGACATCTGTCCGGCCTTACTTTGCCGGCACAAAAAGATGCCAGCCAAGCGCCGCGAAGACTCTCCGAAAAACTGCATGAAGCCTATCGAAAGTACCCCTTGTGGTTCTGGCTGGGCGGGATAATTATCCCCTTAGGCATCTCATTCCTGTTCATATGATTGTGCCTATTACTCAAACAATATGCCGGACTTAGGCGTCGCACCATGCCCGCCACCCCCAAAATTGCCCCCGCCAAGAACGGCCCGCTGATCGTCACCAACCTCACGCGGCTCGAAGGCCCGGACGGCGCGGCGATCGAGTGCACGGGGAAGATGGCGCTGTGCCGTTGCGGGTTGTCGGCGAACAAGCCGTATTGCGACGGCACCCACGCAAAAGAAGGGTTCGCGTCGGCCCGCGACGGCGAACCCGAGCACGACCGGGTGCAGACCTATGCGTCCGACGAGATCGAGGTGCGCTACAACCTCGCGGTCTGCTGTCATGCGGCCGAATGCGTGAAGAGCGCGCCGCGGGTGTTCAACCCGGAGAACCGGCCCTGGATCCAGCCTGAAAACGACGATGCCGCGAAGATCGTCGCGGCAATCGAGAAGTGCCCCTCGGGCGCGCTGTTCTACACCCTGAAGGCGGAGAGCAAGAGCGGGCCCGCCGCCACCGATGCGCCCGCCATCCGCATCGCCAAGGACGGCCCCTACGAGATCACCGGCGGCGTCGGCCTCGAAACCGGGACCTGGGGCGCCGGCGCGTCGCGCGACCGCTATGTGCTGTGCCGCTGCGGCGCGTCCGCCACCAAGCCGTTCTGCGACGGCTCGCACACCGGCGCCGGCTTCAGGGACGGGTAAGCCCCCTATCCCCTTCCGCCAATGCCGCCTACGCTGCCGGCGAGAAAAAGAGGCTTTGCCATGACGGACGAGGGATCGCCGCAAACGGGACGCAAGGCTGCGGGGGCACCGGATGCGAAGGCGGGCATGAGTGCGGCTGCCAAAGCACCCCCCGGGACGCCCGCCGATGTCGCGCATGCGAGCACCGCCGCCGGAATGGCCGGTGCCGCCAATGTCCCTGCCGCGCCCGGCGCGATCCGCCCGCCGGACATCGCGGCCGTCACCCGCCAGGCCGATGTCCGTCGGTTCCGCCGCTGGCCGCGCTGGGGCACGTTGCTGCTGGTCTGGACCGCGGTGTTCTGGGGGGCCGAGGCGCTGGCGCGGCACCTCTGGCAGGACGAAAGCTGGTACCCGTTCAACGATTCCGACCATTCGCTGCTTGCCTGGCTGGCACTCGGCGGCATCTGGCTTGCGTATTTCACCTGCTGGCTCGCGGGCTCCGGTCCCGCTTCGCCCGGACCCAGGGGCGAGGCGAAGGAAAAGGAAATCCGCCGCAACGCCTTTTTCCGGGTGCCGGCGGTGTTTCTTTTCGCGGGCGTGATGATCGGCTGGTTCACCGTGTTTTCTCTGGTCATGCTCAGCCTCGTGATCGCCTGGGACGTCGCCCCCGCGCGCGCCGTCTTCGCGGGCGCCGGCGGCGTGCTGCTGCTCGTCGCGACCATTCTCTTTGCCCGCACCGCCTTTGCACTGCCGGCCTGGGCGCTGAACCACAAGGGCGGGCCGCGCCGCGCCTGGGCGATGACCGGGCGCATCGGCATCGGGGGCATTGCGCGGGTCTGGGCGCTGCTGACCGGCCACATCCTCGTCTTCGCCACGCTGTTCATTGCGATTCGCGGCTTTCTCCTGCCGACGCCCTGGCTCTGGACCGAACTCGCCGTCCACGGCCTGCTCACCGCCGTCGCCTACACCGGGCTGCTGACCGTGATGATGCTGACCACGCTCGCCTACCGCGACGCCCGCGGCTTGCCCATTCACCGTGAGCCAGCGCCGCCGGAAAAGACGCCACCCCTCAAATCTCCGTGAAACCCACACAAGTTAGCGCAAATCCGGCCGCTTCGTGCTTGCCTTGCGGCACACAGGCATTAGCTTGAACGTACGTTCCAAAAACAGTCCGTAATCCACAGGAGAGGAAATCCATGACCGCCATTACCCCCGTCATCCCCCGCCAGAAGGTTCCCGCGCTCAAGGTCAAAACCGTCAGTGGCGGCACCTGGGACGTCGCCGAACAGTCGCCCGAGAACTTCACCCTGCTCGTCGTCTACCGCGGCCTGCATTGCCCGATCTGCAAGGGTTATCTCACCGATCTGCAGCGCAAGCTCGGCGATTTCCAGGAAAAGGGCGTGAACGTCGTCGCGATTTCAAGCGACACCCAGGAGCGCGCCGAGACCACCAAGGAGGAGTGGGGCATCGACGAGCTCACGCTGGGCTATGGCCTCGATCTCGACACCGCCCGGAAGTGGGGTCTGTTCATCTCGACCAGCAACGGCAAGACCTCGGCCGGCGTGGTATAGCTAGTTCTCTTCGCGTTTTCTTGAC
>JAJFFI010000507.1 GCA_021776755.1 Alphaproteobacteria bacterium
GCCAGAACACCAGGCGCGGCGATTCCCAGACCAGTTCCTGCGCGTTGGTCAGCATGTTGCCCCAGCTTGCGTTCGGCGGCTGGATGCCGAGGCCGAGGAAGGACAGCACGCTCTCGAACAGGATGATGCCGCCGACCGAGAGCGTCGTTGCAACGATGATCGGCGAGACTACGTTGGGCAGGATGTGCACCGCCATGATGCGGAACGGCCGGGCCCCCTGGGCGATCGCGGCCATGACGAACTCGCGTTCCCGCATCGACAGTGTCGCCCCCCGCACCAGCCGCGCGACCCGGGTCCAGCCGACAAGCGCGATGATCGCCGCGACCCGCCAGATCGAGAAGTTCTCCGATTGCACCACCGCGTCGGGTAGTCCGAATTCGGCGGGATCGACCGCCGCGAGCACGATCAGCAGCGGGAGGAGCGGCAGCGCAATTACCGCGTCCGTCGAGCGCATGAGGACCGCATCGAGCCAGCCCTTGTAGTAGCCCGCGGCGAGCCCGACCGCGGTGCCGATCACCATCGAGGCGAGTGCGGCAACCAGCCCCACGAACAGCGACACCCGTCCGCCATAAAGCAGCCGCAGCAGAAAATCGCGGCCCACCTCGTCGGTCCCCAGCGGATGGGCGAGCGAGGGCGGCTGCAGCCGGTTCAGCAGATCCGTCTCCCAGTGCTGCACCCCGAGCCAGGACTCGATGAGCGGTGCGGCCGCTGCCAGCACCGCCAGCACCACCAGCCCGACCCCGCACACGACCGCCACCCGATGCCGCAGGAACCGCCGCCACATCAGCGCGGTGAGCGATTTGGAGCGATCAGCCTCCGATGGATTGGCAATATCAGCCATATCGCACCCAAGTCTGCTCCTCTCCCTCAAGGGGAGAGGGAGATAGTTGCCGACCGCACGTATTGAAACATTCCGTCATTGGTATTTGATCCGCGGGTCGAGCCAGCCATAGGCCATGTCGGCGGCGAGGTTTGCGAGCAGGATCAGGAGGGTCGCGAACAGGAGCCCGACGAGTGCCAGGTTGTAGTCGTTCCCCATGATCGCGTCGTAGATCATCTTGCCCATGCCGGGATAGCCGAACATGGTCTCGGTGATCAGCGCGCCCGAAAACAGCGTCCCGAAATCGAGCGCGATCACGGTGACCATCGGGATCAGCGCGTTGCGGAACGCGTGGCGCCAGACGACGCCGCGCGCCGACACGCCCTTGGCCCGCGCGGTGCGCACATAATCCATCCGCAGCTGCTCGATCATGTCGGCCCGCATGTAGCGCGTGAAGCCCGCGATCCCGAGGGCGGTGAGGCTCACGACCGGGAGGATGAGGTGCCGGATGTGCTCCCAGAGCGACGCGTCGGCCGAGGTCGGCACGCCGCCGGCCGGCAGCCAGCCGAGCCACACCGCGAACACCATGATCAGCAGGAGCGCCAGCCAGAACGGCGGGATCGAGATGCCGGCAAAGGTCGCGAAATTCACCAGATAGTCCGGCAGCCGGTACTGCCGCGTCGCCGCATAGACTCCCGCCGGCACCGCGATCACGATCGCCAGCACGAACGAAATGCCCATCAGCCACAGCGTGTTCACCAGGTGCGGGCCGACCACCGCGAGCACCGGCTGCGCGTGGAGCCGCGAATAGCCGAAGTCGCCGACAACCGCGTTGCCCGCCCATGCGAGATAACGCTCGACGAACGGCTCATCCAGCTTCAGCGCCGCCTTCAGCCGCGCCGCATCCTCGGGCGTCAGGTTCGGGTTCGACATCACCAGGATGTCGATCGGATCCCCCGGCATCAGCCCGATCAGCCCGTAGACCACAAACGACATCACCGCGAGCAGGATCGCGGTCTCAAGCAGCCGTCGCGTGAAGAAAGCGGTCATGGCGGAGTCATACGGTATTCGGCGGGGGAATTCATCTCGGCATGCGCCTGTTTACCCTCTCCCCGAAAGAGGGAGAGGGGCTTAGCTCAAACCCAGGGTGTCGCCAACGCGTTGGATATGCGCTATTTCCTCCGCCAACCCGACCCGCGTTCACCAACCCCGGAAAAGCCCCATGGCCGGAAATTCCAAGAAAGCCATTGTTGCCGCCCTCGTCGGCAATGCCGCCATCGCGGTCACCAAGTTTGCCGCCGCTCTCTTCACCGGCTCCTCGGCAATGCTGTCCGAAGCCGTCCATTCGGTCGCCGACACGTCAAACCAGGCGCTGCTGCTCTACGGCCTCAAGCGGTCAGACAAGCCCGCCGACAAGCGCCATCCCTTCGGCTACGGCATGGAGATGTATTTCTGGGCCTTTGTCGTGGCCGTCGTGCTGTTCGCGCTGGGCTCCGGCATCTCGATCTACGAGGGTATCCACAAGATCCAGGACCCGACGCCGGTCACCGATCCCTACATCAACTATATCGTGCTGGGCCTCGCCATCGTCTTCGAGGCGTCGGTCTTCTACATCGCGGCCAAGGAATTCGGGAAGTCGCTCGGCAAACGCACGATCATGCAGGAGCTGCGGCACTCGAAGGACCCGGGCCTCTTCACGGTGCTGCTCGAGGACGCCGCCGCCATGCTCGGCCTGGTCTTCGCGCTCGTCGGCCTGGGGCTCGGACAGCTCCTCGACATGCCGGTGCTCGACGGCTGGGCGTCGGTCGCGATCGGCGTGCTGCTCGCCTTCATCTCGGTCTTCCTTGCCTACGAGACCAAGGGGCTGCTGCTCGGCGAGGCGGCGGATCCGGAAGTGATCGACGGCATCCGCAAGATTGTCGGCGCGAACGACGGCATTCTCCAGATCAACGAACTCCTGACCATGCACATGGGGCCGGCGGACGTGCTGCTGAATCTCAGCGTCGACTTCAAGGATACGATCTCCTCGAAGATCGTCGAGAAAACCATCACCGAGATCGAAAGCGAAATAAAAGCCGTCTATCCCGAGGTCAAGCGCATCTTCATCGAGGCGCAATCGTTCTGCGGCCACTGGGAAGACAAGACGGCGGCTGCCCAGGCCGGTGCCCAGCCGGCGGACACTTCCGACGCAGACAAGAAGGCCTGAGCCCAGATATTCCGCCGCTTCAACCCGCCTGCGCAGATTCCCGCCAATAAAACCCTCTCCTCCATTCGGGGAGAGGGTTCTCAAATCGCTGTGGTTGAAAGCTAATGGCTGAACGCTACTCCGCCCGCCATTCCTCGACCCAGAGCGTCGACGGGAACTGGTGTCCGGTCGGGCGCACGCCTTTCAGCCATTTCGGCATGACGTAGGGGTTGGCGCGGAAGAACAGCGGCAGCACCGGCAATTCCTCGGCATAGATCACCTGGATCTGTTTCCAGATCGCGCGGCGCTTTTCGGGGTCGAGCTCGGTCTCGACCGACTCGAGCAGCGCGTCCATCCTGGCGTTCTTGAACCCGGTGTAGTTCTGGCCCGAGAAGTTGTTCTCGGGTGCGGGGATGTGCCCGGAGTGCAGCGTCGTGCGCGGCACGATTTCGGGGGAGCTGATCCAGGCGAACATCGCGAGGCCCGGGAATTTCCGCTGCGTCACGGTGCGCCCGAAGAACACCCTTGCAGGCTCGTTCCGGATGCGCACATCGACGCCGAGCTTGCGCCACTGGCTCTGGATCACCTGCTGCACGGTCTCGCGAGACCGGTTGTCCGCTGTCGTCATCAGCGTGATGCGGAGCGGCTCGCCCGCCGCGTTGTGGCGCACGCCGCCCTTCATCTCGCTCCAGCCGGCCTCGTCCAGCAGCGCCTTGGCCTTGTCCGCATCGAAGGCGTATTTCGGCACATCTTCGGCGAACATCCGGTCGAGCGGGCTCATGAAGGAATGCGCGACCGGCTGCTTGCCGCCGAACAGCACCTTCACCAGCGCGTCCCGGTTGAGCCCGTGCAGCAGCGCGCGGCGCACCCGCCGGTCCTTCAGGATCGGCTCGTCGAGGTTCACGTCGAGGTGCTCGTAAATCAGCCCCGCCTTGTACTCGATGTCGTAGCGCGCGCCATGCCGGCGCTCGAAGGCGAGTGCCTGGTCGATGGTGAGCCCGAGCTCGCCCGCGATGTAGTCGATCGAGCCCGACCGCAGATTGGCCTCGAGCGCCGCCGTGTTCGGGATCACCCGCACGACGATCCGCTTGAAGTGCGGCTTGGCGCCCCACCAGGTCTCGTTCGGCACCAGCACCACATGGCTGCCGGTCTTGACCTCGGCGATGCGATAGGGCCCGAAGTAGAGCCCCTTGTTCGCCGTGTCGGTGTCGAAGGTCGTGCGGTTCTTGTACTCGACGGGCTCGGTGAACTTCGCGCGCTCGAGATGCGCCGGCAGCAGCGTGAAGCCCGACATCGAGTTGTAGTCGAACGTCACGCGATCGACATGAAACGTCACCGTCTTGTCGTCGATGACGTCGATCTTGAGGATGCGCCGGAACGCCTCGACGTTGCCGACACCCGACACCGGGTTCTTGCCAACCTCCCAGGTGAACACCACGTCCTTCGCCGTCACCGGCGTGCCGTCGCCCCAGGTCGCGTCCGGGTGCAGCTAGACGGTCAGCGCGATGCCCTCCGTCCGCCCGCTCTTTTCGTCGACCTCGGCCGGCAACGGCTCGACCTTCGCGCCGCCGTTCTCGATCGTCGGCAGCTCCGTGCACACCAGGCAGATCAGTTTCCAGTCCTGGTCGTAGGTCGTGATCGGCCGCCGCGTCATCGCCAGGATGTAGGATTTGGCCAGCATCGCATCGATCAGCGGGTTGAACGTCGACGGGAACTGGGTGATGCCGATCACCAACTCGTCCTTCTTCGCCGCCGCCGGGTTGGCGTTGGCCAGCAATACCGCGGCCAAAACCACCGCCGTCATTTCGACCGAGCGCAGCGAGTGGAGAAATCGCTTTACGGCGATTGACCATCGGTCAGGCGGCTGCACCGTGAAGCGATTTCTCGGTGCGCTTCGCTTACTCGAAATGACACTTGAGAATCGCATCATCGTCCCCAGTATTCCTCGAACCAGCCAAGGCTTGCCGCCGTCGTGTCGCGGGGCGTGTACTCCGCACCGACCCAGCCGTCGTAGCCCATCGCGTCAACTGCGCGGAAGATGTTGGCGA
>JAJFFI010000508.1 GCA_021776755.1 Alphaproteobacteria bacterium
GCAGGCCACGGCGCACCCACCCAACAGATCAACCCAGAGAAAAGAGGGGACATCACAATGGAACTCGATGCAGCAAAGTTTATTGGCGCGGGTCTCGCCGTGATCGGCGTTATCGGCTCCGGTATCGGTATCGGCAACATCTTCTCGGCCTTCATCATGGCTGTCGGCCGCAACCCGGCCGCCCGTGGCGAGGTCTTCACGATGACCATGCTGGGCTTCGCGCTGGTGGAAGCCATCGCGTTGTTCGCGCTGGTTATCGCGCTCGTCATCCTGTTCGGTTAATCGTTCCGGAACCGCAGCCGGTTTTCGCGTGTCCATCTGGGCGCGCGGGCCGGTTACCGGGAGAGGCACATGCCGCAACTTGAACAGCTGAATACCTACGTCTCGCAGATCATCTGGCTGACGATCACGTTCGTCGGCCTGTATCTCTTCCTGCGCGCCGTCGTGATTCCGCGGATCGCGACCGTGCTGGAAGAGCGCCAGCAGCGGATCAGCGAAGACCTGGACCGGGCCGCCAAGCTCAAGGCAGAATCGGAGGAACTCCGCGAGGCCTATGAGCAGGCGCTTGCCACCGCGCGCTCCGACGCCCAGGCGAAGGTCCGCGAAGTAAGCGACGCCGCCCGCGAGGAAGCCGAAAAGCAGAGCCAGGCGCTTTCGAGCCGCATCGCCGGCGAGATCGCCGAAGCCGAAAAGCGCATCGGCGCGGCCAAAACGGAAGCGCTTGCGGGCCTGAAGGACGTCGCCGCAGGACTCGCCCAGGACGTGACGCAGAAGCTGATCGGCGCCAAGGTCGATGCCAAGAAAGCCGGCGCCGCGGTTGCGGCCGCGGCCAAGGAACGGGGCTAGGCCATGGGTGATGTGACTTTCCTGATCGCTGCCACCGGCGGCTCGGTGTTCACCGATCCCACGTTCTGGACCGCGATGGCCTTCATCGCGTTCATCCTGCTGGCGGGCAAGAAGATCTGGGGGGCGCTGGCTGCGGGGCTCGACGACCGGGCCGCCAAGATCAGGGCCGAGATCGATGAAGCCCAGAAGCTCCGCGAGGAAGCGCAGCACATGCTGGCCGAGTTCCAGCGCAAGCAGCGCGACGCGGTGAAGGAAGCCGAAGGCATCGTCGCGCACGCAAAGGAAGAAGCCGAGCGGCTTCGCGAGAAATCCGAGAAGGATCTCGAGGCCTCGCTTGCCCGGCGCGAGCAGCAGGCAAAGGACCGGATCGCCCAGGCCGAGAGCAACGCGGTCGATGAAGTCCGCGCTGCTGCCGCCAGCCTCGCGATCGCCGCCGCCCGCAAGATCCTCGTGGACGAACTCGACGACAAGGCGGGCACCGAACTGGTTGACGACGCCATCAAGGCGCTGCCGGAGAAACTCCACTAGGCGCACCGGTCAAACGCTGACAATGAAAAACCCCGCTGCCTCGGCCGCAGGGTTTTTCGTTTAGAGGGCGCTTGCCGCTACTCCGCAGCCTCGCGGTACTGGTCGATGCCGGGGCAGTCGCACACCAGGTTGCGGTCGCCATAGACATTGTCGACGCGGTTGACCGGCGGCCAGTATTTGTCGTCGCGGAGCGTGGCCACCGGGAAGGCTGCCTCGTCCCGCGAATAGGGCCGGTCCCAGGTATCGCTGATGAGGTCTTCGAGTGTGTGCGGCGCGTTCGCGAGCGGGTTGTTGGCGGCATCGATCTTGCCCTCCTCGACCGCCGCGATCTCCTTCCGGATCGCGATCATCGCGTCGCAGAACCGGTCGAGCTCGACTTTCGACTCGCTCTCGGTCGGCTCGATCATCAGCGTGCCTGCCACCGGGAACGACATCGTCGGCGCGTGGAAACCGTAGTCCATCAGCCGCTTGGCGACATCGTCGACCGAGACCTGCTTGAACTGCCGGAGATCGATGATGCACTCGTGAGCGACCAGCCCGTTGTGGCCGGTGTAGAGTACCGGGTAGTGCTCCTGCAGCCGGGTCGCAATGTAGTTCGCGCTCAGGATCGCAACCTCGGTCGCGCGGCGCAGCCCGTCCCGGCCCATCATCGCGATGTAGGCCCAGGTGATCGGCAGGATGCTGGCGCTGCCATAGGGCGCGGCCGCGACCGGTGCGCCGCTGTGGGGGAACTCGCCGCCCACCGGCGTGCCCGGCAGGAACGGCGCCAGATGCTTGCCGACGCCAATCGGCCCCACGCCCGGCCCGCCGCCGCCGTGGGGAATGCAGAAGGTCTTGTGCAGGTTGAGGTGCGACACATCCGAGCCGTAGACGCCGGGCTTGCAGACGCCGACCTGCGCGTTGAGGTTCGCCCCGTCGAGATACACCTGCCCGCCGTGGTCGTGAATGATCTTGCAGATTTCGACCACCGCTTCCTCGAACACGCCATGGGTCGAAGGATAGGTGATCATCAGCGCGGCCAGCGTGTCCTTGTGCTCGGCGGCCTTGGCCTTCAGGTCCTCGACATCGATGTTGCCGTCCTTGTCGCATTCGACGACGACGACCTTCATGCCGCAGAGAATGGCGGACGCCGGATTTGTGCCGTGGGCCGAACTCGGGATCAGGCAGACCTTACGCGCCTCGTCGCCGTTCGCCTTGTGCCAGGCCCGGATTGCGAGGAGGCCCGCGTACTCGCCCTGGCTGCCCGCGTTGGGCTGCAGCGACACCGCATCATATCCGGTGATCTCGGCAAGCCAGGACTCAAGCTCCTGGATCATGTGCAGATAGCCCTGCACCTGGTCGCGCGGCGCATAGGGATGGATGCGGCCGAACTCCGGCCAGGTCACCGGGATCATCTCGCTTGTCGCATTCAGCTTCATCGTGCACGAACCGAGCGGAATCATCGAACGGACGAGCGCCACGTCCTTGGACTGCAGCTTCCGGAGGTAGCGCAGCATCTCGGTTTCGGAGTGATAGCTGTTGAACGCTGCGTGACCCAGGAACGCGCTCTTGCGGGTCAGCGCGCCCGGGACGCCGGCCTTCGCGGCTTTGTCGAGGGCCGCGAAATCGAGGCCGCTCGCCTTGCCAGCGAATGCATCGAGCACCTGGCCGATAATTTCCGGCGTCGTCACCTCATCACAGGCGATGCTGACCGTATCGCCATCTATATGGCGGAGATTTATCCCGGCGGCTTCCGCGCGCTCGTGGATCGCGCCGGCAGATCCCGGTGTCTTGACGGTCAGCGTATCGAACCAGCTCTCGTTCGTAACCTCGAAGCCGAGGTCCTTGAGGCCCGCGGCGAGCGCACCGGCCAGCCGGTTAATCCGCTCGGCGATCGCCCGGATGCGGTTCGGGCCATGATAGACCGCGTACATCGAGGCCATCACGGCGAGCAGCACCTGCGCCGTGCAGATATTGCTGGTCGCCTTGTCGCGCCGGATGTGCTGCTCACGGGTCTGCAGCGCGAGGCGTAGCCCGGGCCGACTGCGGCTGTCCACTGACACCCCGACGATGCGCCCCGGCATCGACCGTTTGTGCGAATCCTTGGTGGCAAAGAAAGCAGCGTGCGGGCCGCCGAAGCCCATCGGCACACCAAACCGCTGCGCGCTGCCGACGACGACATCGGCGCCGAACTCTCCCGGCGGTGTCAGCAGTACGAGGCTCAGCAGATCAGCCGCGACGACCGCAAGCCCGCCCTGCCCGTGCACGTTCTTAATGAAGCCCGCGTAATCCCGGACGCCACCGTCGGTCGCCGGATACTGCAGCAGCGCGCCGAACACCTCCTTGTCGCCCGGGCCGTCGGCGGGGTCGCCCATGATCAGCTCGATTCCCAGCGGCTCCGAGCGGGTCTGCACGATCGCAATGGTCTGCGGGTGGCAATCGTTGGCGACGAAGAACGCGTTGCTCTTGCTCTTCGACACCCGCTGACACAGCGTCATTGCCTCGGCCGCCGCCGTGCCCTCGTCAAGCATCGAGGCGTTGGCGATCTCCATCCCCGTGAGATCCATGATCATGGTCTGGAAATTCAGCAGCGCCTCAAGCCGGCCCTGGCTGATTTCGGGCTGATACGGCGTGTAAGCCGTGTACCAGCCCGGATTCTCGAGCACGTTCCGTAACACCACGCCCGGCGTGACGGTATCGGAATAGCCCATGCCGATCATCGATGTCATGACCCGGTTCTTGCCAGCGACCTTCCTAAGGCGCGCAAGCGTCGCGGCTTCCGGCTGGCTCTCTTCGAGGTCCAGCGGTTCGTCGGACAGGATCGCCGCCGGGACCGCCTTTTTCACAAGATCGCCGAGCGAACCGATGCCGAGCGTGCCGAGCATCGCCTCGACCTCGGCCTCGTCCGGCCCGATATGCCGGCTCACGAAATCCGAACGCAGTTCAAGTTCGCTGAAGGGTCGCTGTGTCTGGGCCATGATGCTGTCCGTGATCTGCTGTCAGAAAATCTCAGGAAACCGAGTCGACGAAGTCCTTGTAGGCCGCTTCGTCCATCAGACCGTCGAGCTGGCTCTTGTCGGACAGCTTCAACTTCATGAACCAGCCGTCGCCCTGCGGGTCGGAGTTGACGAGGCCGGGCTCGTCCTCGAGCTTGCCGTTGACCTCGACCACTTCGCCGTCCAGCGGTGCATAGACATCGCTTGCCGCCTTAACAGACTCGATCACGCCGGACTCATCTCCCTGGGAAACCGTGTTGCCGACGCCCGGTAGCTCGACGAAGACGACGTCGCCAAGCTGCTCCTGCGCGTACTCGGTAACGCCGATCGTCGCGACGTCGCCGTCCATCTTCACCCACTCATGTTCCTTGCTGAATTTGAGATCGCTCATGATGACCCCTCCCTTTGCTCTCGAAATTGGAAACGTATCTAACCGCGATAGTAATTCTGCGGCACGAACGGCATTTTGGCGACCTTCGCGGGTTGCGGCTTGCCGCGCACCATGAGGTTCACCGGTGTCTCGGCCTTGGCGTGATCGATGGCGACATAGCCCATCGCCACCGGGCCGCCAAAGGTCGGGCCGAAGCCGCCGCTGGTGATTGTGCCGATGGCGTTGCCGGCGGTGTCCTGCACTTCGGTCCCTTCACGCGCCGGCGCCCGGCCGTCGGGCAGCAATCCGACCCGGCGGCGCGTCACGCCGTCCGCGATCTGCTTCTGGATGGTCGCATCTCCCGGGAAGCCGCCATCCTCGCGCCGCCGCTTGCCGATGCTCCAGAGAAGTCCCGCCTCGATCGGCGTCGTCGTCTCGTCGATGTCATGGCCATAGAGACAGAGCCCGGACTCGAGCCGCAACGAATCCCGTGCACCGAGGCCGATCGGCTCGACATCAGCGTGATCGAGGAGCTGTTCGACGATCCGCACAGCGTCCGACTCTGGAATGGAGATTTCGTAACCGTCTTCGCCGGTGTAGCCCGAGCGGGTAACGAAACAGTCGGCCCCGTCGATGGTCGCCGCACGCCCCGACATGAACGCCATCGTCCGGCAGTCGGGATCGAGTGCGCCGAGCACATCGGCGGCCTTGGGGCCCTGCAACGCGACCAGCGGTTTGTCCGCGAGATACTCCACCTCGCACCGGCCGCCGATGGTCTCCTTCATCCGCGCAATGTCGGCGTCCTTGCACGCCGCATTGACGACGACCATGACATGGCCGTCGCCGCACGTGACCATCAGGTCGTCGAGGATGCCGCCGTTATCGTTGGTGAATTGGGTGTAGCGCATCTGGCCGGGCTCGAGCCCGAGGATATCGCCTGGCACCATGGTTTCGAGGGCCGCCGCCGCGTCGCCGCCGTGCAGGATCACCTGCCCCATGTGCGAGACATCGAAGAGGCCTGCGGCCGCGCGGCAATGCTGGTGTTCCTTGAGGACGCCCATCGGATACTGCACCGGCATGTCATAGCCGGCGAACGGCACCATCTTGGCGTCGCGGGACAGATGGATGGCGTGGAGCGCCGTGTGTTTGGTGGCTTGCGAGTCGGACATCAGGTCCTCCGGTCAACGGGGTGCGGCGGGCGCCGGATTGGCTGCCCACGCGCCCCCTCTGTCGACTGGACCTGAAAGATTCTCCGGGCCGAAATCCTGGCCGCGGGTTTCCTCTTCGGTGAGACAGGCGACCCGTATATCTGGCCGTCCGGCCGGGGCGCGATGCCTGCTTTCCAGAGTGTCCTCGCCTTGCGGTCCGGTAGCCTGAGAGTTTCCGGGGCGGTTGCTCCTTCGGCGCCGGCCTTGTTCGCCGGTCTCTCCCACAAGGGTCTTCAGTCGCGGATCCTCCTGATCCACGTTAGGTAACGTACCGGCTCGCCTCTCGATGTCAACCGGTGGCGGGCAAGTTCCGGGGGGCCTAGAGACCGCTCTTGCGGTTGAACTCGAGCTCGCCGTCGCTCAACTGATAACCGACCCATATTTCGTAGGTCGAACCGCCGGCCCCAGTCTCAAGCTCGTACAGCTGCCAGATCTCTTCGCGGAGCTTGATCTCGCGCTTGCCGCTGAAAGCGACCTTCGCCGGAAAGATCTTCTTGTCGATGATCTGGCCGCGCCGGTCGGTGATGACGACAAAGTAATCGAAGGCCGTGCTGTCGGCGTTCGCCGCCGGGCCCTTCACAACCGTCATGTCGACCTTGATGACCGCTTCCATGTCGTTGAGCGCGCCGGACTTGTACTTGCAGTCGAGGTCCGCCTTGGTGATCTCGCCGTGATACATCATCTGACTGATATCACCCTCGGCGCC
>JAJFFI010000509.1 GCA_021776755.1 Alphaproteobacteria bacterium
CGATGCTCCAGGGCACGGCCTGAACGGGTTGACGGGCGGGATGGGGGCAGGACGGCCATGCAGGATCTGATCGCGGGCTACCAACGTTTTCGCGCCGGGCGCTATTCCGAGCAGCACCGGCTCTACAGCGCGCTTGAGGCCGGCCAGGCGCCGGCGACGATGATCGTCAGCTGCTGCGACTCACGCGTCGATCCGGCGACGATTTTCGATGCCGCCCCGGGCAATCTCTTCGTCCTGCGCAATGTCGCGAACCTGGTGCCGCCGTACGAGACGCGTCGCGGTCACCACGGCACCAGCGCGGCGGTCGAATTCGCGGTGACGGGGCTCAAGGTCAGCCGCATCCTGGTGCTCGGCCATGCGGCCTGCGGCGGCGTCGAGGCCTGCCTGAAGCATGATTTTACGGCGGGCGCGGAGGACAGCTTCATCCTCAACTGGATGTCGATCCTGCAGCCCGCGCGCGACCGGCTGATGGGAGAACGCAAGGCGGCGGGCCTGGACACCGCGGGCGAGGACGCCCAACTCGCCCTCGAGCAGGCGGGGGTCCTGCAGTCGATCGACAACCTGGCGACTTTCCCCTTCGTCCAGGACGCGATCCGCGACCGCGGGATGACTCTCGCGGGGGGTCATTTCGGAATCGGGACTGGAAAGCTCAGCCTCTATAACCCGGCCACCGGCACCTTCGCCGAGGTGCCGGAATGACAGGACGGCCGTCCGGGCGATATGATCGAACGCGGCGCCGGCCAGGAGCTGTGGAGCCGGCAATGGAGACCGAACCATGACCCGATCGAGCGGCCATGCCGGGCACGACATGATGCAGATGGGCGCCAACGCGCGCGCGCTCAGAATTTCGGCCTGGCTTACCGGCGTCTACTTCCTGATCGAACTGGTCATCGGGATCTATACCGGGTCGGTCGCGGTCATTTCCGATGCCTTCCACACGTTTTCGGCCGTCGGCGGGGTGGTTCTGGCCATTGTCGCCGCGCGGATCGCGCGCCGCCCGGCCGACGCGCGGCGCACCTTCGGCTCGCTCAGGGCGGAGATCATCGGCGCGCTTCTGAACGGCGCCTTTCTGCTGGTCATGGCGCTGGTGGTTATGGCGATGGGATATATGCGGCTGCAGAATCCGGTCGACCTGCCGACCACGCCGATGCTGCTCGCCGCCGCCGGCGGCATCGTTACCGAAGTCATATCCCTGCGGCTGCTGTTCGCGGGTCAGAAAGGCGATCTCAATGTGAAGGGGGCGTTCTGGCATATCGTCCAGACCTTTGTCGGCAGCATTCTGATCATCGTGACGGCGCTGGTCATCGAGTTCACCGGATTTCTCGCGATCGACCCCATTCTCGGCATGGCGTTCGGGGTGGTTCTGTTGTTTGCCTCCTGGGCGATCATGCGGGACGCCATCAAGATCCTCATGGAGGGGGCGCCGGCCGGCACCGACGTGCAGCAGGTCGTCGACCGGCTCCGGGGCCTGCCCGATGTAACCGATGTGCACCACGTCCATGCCTGGACCCTGACCTCCAACAAACACGTGTTTTCGGCGCATCTCCGGCTCAGCGGCGAGGCCGCGTCCGTGCCGGTGCTGGAAGCGGCACACGCCCTGTTGCGCGACGAGTACGATTTCTATTTTTCGACGATCCAGGTCGAGACCACCTGTCTCGACGAAGACCGCGCCGGCGATCTGGATTTCCTGAATACCGCGGGACCGTCCCGGCCGTGAGGGCGGCGCGAGACCCGTGCGCTCAGGCGAACCGCGAACGGAAGCGGCCGCCGCGGCGGTAGATATCCATGTAGCGCGGCAGGATCGACTCGACCGAGCGCGGGACGATCTGCATGTCGGCCAAATTGAGCGCGTCCGGGCTCTCCACGTTGTCGACCTCGAGCATCCTGACCTGGTCGCGGGTCAGCAGCGGCTTGCCGGGCGCGAGCTCCAGGAAGAACGCGTTGAACTTCAGCAGCCAGGACGGCAGCGAGATCAGCATTCGCTCGCGCTCGATCTCGCGCAGCATCGTCTGCATCAGTTCGGTGAATGTATAGACCGTGGGCCCGCCGAGTTCGTAGGTCTTGCGCCGCGTCTCCGTGCCCTCGCGGCTCGCCACCATCACGGCGTCGGCCACATCCCCGACATAGACCGGCTGGAACCGCGTCTTGAAGGTCGGCAGCACCGGGCTGAACCGCGCCATGCCGGCAAAGCGGTTGAAGAAATCGTCCTCCGGCCCGAACACGATCGAGGGCCGCAGGATGACGGCCGCCGGATAGGCCTGGCGCACCGCGGCCTCGCCGGCCGCCTTGGAGCGCGCGTAGTCGGCGTTCGAGTCGGAGTCGGCGCCGATCGCGCTCAGATGCACCAGCCGCTTGACGCCCGCGTCGGCACAGGCCCGCGCGATGTTGCCCGCGCCCTTGTGATGCACAGCATCGAAGGTCGCCTTGCCGGACTCATAGAGGATGCCCACCAGGTTGATGACCAGGTCGACGCCCTCGACCGCGGCCCGCACGCCGGCCGCATCCCGCACATCGGCCGCAATCGGCACGATCTGCCCGACATTGCCCAGCGGCTGCAGGAACCAGGCATCCCGCGGATCGCGCCCGGCCACCCGCACCACGGCGCCGGTGGCCGCCAGATGCTGCACCACATAGCGCCCGATGAACCCCGAGCCCCCAAACACCGTGACGCGCCGCAACGCCATGCGCTTTCTCCCTGGATGTGTGTGCCTGTGCTCGTGGA
>JAJFFI010000510.1 GCA_021776755.1 Alphaproteobacteria bacterium
GCCCGGCTGATCCGGGGCACCATGTCCATGGCGAGCACCGACATCTTCTTCCTGTTAAGCGCTTCCAGAAGCTCATCGTTCTGGGCGGGCCAGACGAAGCTGATCAGGATTTTGCCCTCGGGGGCGGCCTCGACCTCGTCAAGACTCGGCTCGCGCACCTTTGCGATGATGTCTGCCTGCGACCAGACGTCCTTGGCGGATTTCACGACCTTGACGCCCGCCTCCTCGTAGGCGGTGTCCGGAATCGACGCCGCGGCACCGGCGCCCGTCTCGACCAGGCATTCGTAGCCAAGTTTCTGCAGCCGCGCCCCGCTGTCCGGCGTCATGGCGACGCGCGCCTCCCCCTCGAAGGTTTCCTTAGGCGACCCAATTTTCATGCGGCTCTCTCCTGCGTGCCCACGGAACGGAAGAACGTCCGGTGCGTCCCGATCCGATCCGGCTGCGACCGTACCGGGGTGTGCGCAAACATGGAATGATTTTTGTTGGAACGGAATTTGGCCCCGCGAGGAGGATCGTGGCGCTGCAGCTTTTTCGCCGCTAGGGTGATATTAATCGATTGATTAATTCACACGTGGGGTCTGCATGGTCGACGATGGCAAACTTCCGGACTGGTCCGGCGACGGGCGGCGGCGGGTTCTTGTCCTGAGCTCGACGCCGCGCCGCGAAGGCAATTCCCGGTGCCTCGCGGAAGCCGCAATGGCGGGCGCGGCGGAGGCCGGGCACGAGACCGTCTTCGTGCATCTGTCGGATCACATCAGCGGCTTTCTCGGCGACTGCAAGCAATGCCGGACGGCGGACGGCGAATGCTCGATTGACGACGCCCATCGGAAGATCTTTCTCGATCTCTATCTCCATGCCGACGCGGTAATCTACGCGAGCCCGATCTGGTGGTACGGCATCTCGGGTCAGCTGAAAGCGTTTCTCGACCGGATGTTCTGCTATCTGTCGGACGCTTGGCCCGGTGTCGAAGACGCCATTGCAAAGGTTCAGGGCAAGCGCGTCGCGGTGGTGCTGAGTGCCGAGGAGAGCAATCTCCCGGCGCGCCTCGGCATCGCGTCGCAATTCGGCGAGCTCTGCCGCTATCTCGACCACGCGCTGGTCGGCATGGTCGTCGGTATCGGCAATACTCGCACCGAGGTCTTGAAAGACCCGCTCGACCCCGCCGCCGCCGCCCGTGAGCTCGGCGCGCAAATCTTCGAGATCGAGGCGACCGATTACCAACTCAAGACCGAACGGACCAAGCGGATCTGGGAGGCGGGCGCTCCGCCTTATCCCGGCCGCTGGCGCTGAGGGCGAGCAAGCGCCCGATATCCTGCCCAATACCCCGTTTGACATAGCAAAACATAATATTCACTAATGTTTTGAATGGACTTGGCTGGGGGCCCGACTGGGCGCCGGCCACGAGTTCGCCGCCGGATACCGGACCCGATGACGACAGATCACCGCAGTTTCCGCCGCAGGCTCGACTGGAACCTGCTGCACACGTTTCATGAAATCGTGCAGGCCGGTGGCGTGTCGGCGGCGGCGGGAGCGCTGGGCCGGAACCAACCCGCCCTCAGCCTCGCGCTGAAGCGGCTCGAGACCGCCATCGGCGCCCGGCTGTGCTGGCGTGGACCCGGCGGCTTCGAGCTCACCGACGAAGGCGTGCTGGTGGCCGAAACCTGCGTCCAGCTGAGCCGTCTCGTGGGCGAGGTTCCCTACCGGGTCGCCAATGTCTCGGACGAGGTCCAGGGCCAGGCGCGGGTGATGATGATCAGCAACCTCGTGAACCCGGATCTCGATGCTGCGATCGCGGCGTTCCACACCCGCTATCCTCAGCTTGGCCTCGTGGTCGGTGTGTCCACATGGTATGCGATCGGCCGCGCGGTGCTGCGCGACGAGGCAGATATCGGCATCGCGCCCGGCGACCTCATTCACAGCGAACTCGACTACCGGCCGCTGTTCGATGAGGTGCACCGGGTCTATTGCGGCGCCACACACCCCCGGTTCGGCAGTGCGGTCGGCGACCCGGCCGAACTCGCGGGCGATGCCTTCGTGCTGACCGGCGCCGACGAGCCGAGCCAGTTGACCAAATACCGCCTCCGCCTCGGCCTCGGGCGCGAGGTCGCGGGCATCACCGAGCATCTGGAGGAGGCACGGCGGCTCCTGCAGCTCGGCATGGGGATCGGCTTCCTGCCTGAAGGCTTCGCGCGCCCGGATGTCGAACGCGGGCGGCTCTGGCCCCTCACCGTGCAGAACCCGGACACCTCGCTGCGGATCTACGCGATCACCAACCCGAAAGCTCCGCGCCGGCTGCCGCGGATTTTCCTGCTCAATGAAATAGAGCAGGCATATGCAGAGCCGCCGGGTCCGAAGCATTGATTTTCTCAATGTAATGGATTGACGGTTTGGGCGTTTTTTCGGGCGTCCCCCGGCGGCACACTCGTGGCATGGCTACGGGTGACGGCGCGGGAATTTCCCAGCGCACACTGGCACCGGACTGCACCCAGTTCCGAAATCAGCCGGCGTCCCCGCAAATCGAGGAGGACGTCGACCCATGCCCGATCCCAAATCCGATGATTTTCGCGGCACCCGCAATCTGAAACGCCTGTCGCGCATTTCCCAGACCAAGCAGGAAGAGGAAATCGCGCGCGGTCTCGAGTTTGGGCTCGAAGCCGCGGACTCGATCAACGACCGCACGATTTCGCTGTTCAGCCGCGGGCACCTGCCCGCCTTCGCGGGCATCAACACCTTCATGAAGGCACCGTACTGCGAGGACATCCGCAAGGTCGGCGACTACGAAGCGGCCTTCGTCGGCATTCCGTTCGACACCGGGACGACCTACCGGCCAGGCACCCGGTTCGGGCCGCAGGGCGTACGCCGGATCTCGGCAGTCTACGACGGCTATTCGGTCGATGGCGGGGTCGACATTTTCGAGGAGCTCGACATCTGCGACGCGGGCGATGTGTTCGTCATCCCCGGCAATATCGAAAAGACCTTCGACCAGGTCTCGAAAGCTGTGTCCCACGTTTATACGTCCGGCGCCTTCCCGATCTTGGTCGGCGGCGACCACAGCCTCGGCTACCCGAACGTCCGCGGCATCGCGCCCCACATCGACGGCAATGTCGGGATCATCCACTTCGACCGCCACATCGACATGGCCGACATGGACATGGACGAGCGCATGCATACGACACCCTGGTACTGGACCAGCAACGACCACGAGAGTGTGCGCCATGAAGGCACGCATCAGTCCCACACGCACATGCACGATGTCGGGCTCGACAACTGCCCGCCGAAGAACCTGGTGCAGATCGGCATCGGCGGCTGGTA
>JAJFFI010000052.1 GCA_021776755.1 Alphaproteobacteria bacterium
CGATGTCGAGCGCGCCAATGGCAAGCCGTTCAGGCTGCACGGGTTCGGCTGGGACTACGGCGGGCGCACCGCGGGCTGGGCCGGCGGCAGGCTGAACGAAGCCATGTACATGGATTTCCGGACCACCGTCGACCTGGGCAAGAAGGCCGCCGCGGTGACGGGCGATGCGGAGTTTTCGTCCGGTCACCCGGTCATGCAGCAATTGAAACCGGTCGTGCGGCGGATCGCGGTCGAGTTCAAATAACCTTCTGCCCGGTCAGTCGATCTCGAGTTCGTCCGGGTCTTCGATCAGGTGCCGGAAGGCGGCGGCGACGCGTTCGTAGTGCGCGCGCTTGAAGTCGACGATGAGGCCGGGGACGTCGTCGAGTGGGGCCCAGCGCCAGGCGTCGAATTCCGGGTGTTCAGTTTCGATATCGATATCGCTGTCCGCACCCAGGAAGCGGAGCGCGAACCATTTCAGGCTCTGGCCCTTGAAGCGGCCCCGCCATTTCTTGCCGGCGATGTCCGGGGGCAGGTCGTAGTCGAACCAGTGCGTGCTTTCCGACAGAACCTCGGCCTTGCGGGTGCCGACCTCTTCGGCGAGTTCGCGGAACGCGGCCTCGCGCGGGGTTTCGCCGTCTTCGATGCCACCCTGGGGCAACTGCCAGGCTTCGGGCTGGTCCGGCCCGGTGTCGTTGCGCCGGCCGACGAAGACCTCGCCGGCCTCATTGAGGAGAACGAGGCCCACGCACGGCCGGTAGCCGGGCGTGGGCCCATCGAAACCAACACTCATCTTCGCGGCCGTTGCCGGGGCGGGCGGGGCTAGTTGACCGCCGCGCCCTTGAACACCGCGATGCCGCGGATCAGGTCGAGCGCTCGGGCGAGCTGGTAGTCCTCGGTCGGTTTTTTCGCGGCCGGCTTCTTGGCGGATTTTTCGCCAGGCTTCTCGCCGTCCTTGGCTTCCGGTTCGGGCTTCTCGCCGTCCTTCGCCTCGGGCTCGGGTTTCTTCTCCTCTTCCTTCAGCTCACCGCCTTCTTCGGGCACGTCCGGGTTCTTGATCGTGCCCCGGAGATCGCGCTCGCGGCGGCTGCCGGCGGTGGGCTCGAGCCGCTCGATCTTGGCCTGCTCGACCTTGATGTCGGGGGTGATGCCCTGACCCTGGATCGAGGTGCCGCGCGGTGTGTAGTACAGCGCGGTCGTGAGGCGCATGGCGCCCCGGCCCGGCAGCGGCACGATGGTCTGGACCGAACCCTTGCCGAAGCTCTGGGTGCCGAGAATGATCGCCCGGCGATGGTCCTGCAGCGCGCCGGCGACGATCTCGCTGGCCGATGCCGAGCCGCCGTTGATCAGCACGATCACCGGCTTGCCCTCGGCAAGATCGCCTTTCTTGGCGTTCCAGCGCTGGCTGTCCTCGGTCTTGCGCCCGCGGGTCGACACCACCTCGCCCTTGTCGAGGAAGGCGTCGGCAACGGCGATCGCCTGGGTCAAGAGGCCGCCCGGATTGTTGCGCAGATCGACGACGTAGCCGGCAACGTCCTTGCCGATCTCCTTGTTGACCTTCTTCACGCCCGCCTCGAGCGCCCGGAAGGTCTGCTCGTTGAAGGCCGTGATGCGGAGATAGCCGACATTGCCCTCGGCCCGCGCCCGCACCGGACGGATCTTGATGACCGCGCGGGTGATGGTGAGGTCGAAGGGTTTGACGCCCTCGCGCCGGATGGTGACGATGATGTCGGTGTTGACCTTGCCGCGCATCCGCTCGACCGCCTGGCTGAGCGTGAGTCCGGCAATCGACTTGCCGTCGATCTGGGTGATGAGGTCGCCCGCCTCGACGCCGGCGCGGGCCGCTGGGGTCTCGTCGATCGGCGCGATGACCTTGACGTAGCCGTTCTCGGTCGTGACCTCGATGCCGAGGCCGCCGAACTCGCCCTTGGTCTGCACCTGCATCTCGCCGAAGTTCTTCGGGTCGAGATAGCTCGAATGCGGATCGAGCGAGGACAGCATGCCGCGGATCGCGGCCTCGATGAGCTTCTCGTCGGTGACGTCTTTCACGTAATTCGCGCGGACGCGTTCGAACACGGTACCGAAGAGATCGAGGCTCCGGTAGGTGTCAGCCGGATTGGCCTTCTTCTTGGTTTCGGTTTCCTGGGTGGTCGCCACCAGCGGGACCAGCACCACCATGGCGGCGGCGATGACGCCGAAAATTGTCTGACGCTTCATGTCGTTTTCCTATCGTTGAGCTGTCAACCAGGGGAGCGGGTTGATCGGCCGGCTCTTCTTGCGGAGCTCGACGTAGAGCGAGGGCTTGCCCGCTTCGTACTGGCCCACAATGCCAACCGGTTCACCCGCCAGTAGCCACTGGTCGGGAACACTGTCGATCCTGGAAAAACCCGCCAGGATCGAATGATAACCACCACGGTGTTCGATGATGAGGATCTGGCCCATGTTCTTGAACGGGCCGGCGAACACAACCTTGCCGTCGAAGGGGGCAACGGCGCGCGCCCCTTCACGGGTCTGGATCACGATGCCCCGGCTGGTATGCCCGAGCGAATTGCGCTCGCCGAACTGCTGCGCGATCGGGCCCTTGGCCGGGAGTTTCATGCGCCCGCGGGATTTCTCGAAATCGCGGCCCTGGCCGCGCGCCTGCGTGGCCGCGCGGCCCTTCTTCGCGGAGAGGAGCGATCTGGGCTTGCCGCTGGCCTTGCCGAGGCGCTTGAGCAGGTCCTTGAGGGACGCGGTTTCCTTGCGGAGCGACTCGATGCGCTTTGCGGCTTCCTCCCGCTCCGCCGCGGTGCGCTCGTAATAGCCGCGCTTGCGGGACAGCAGCGATTCGATCTCGGTTTTGCCCGCATCGAGCGCCGCACCCTTCCTGGCCAGCGCCTCGCGCTCGACCCCGGCAGCACGGCGGAGGGCGGCGAGTTCGACGAGATTTTCATGGAGCCGCGTCGCATTGGCCTCGAT